>JBCBKN010000079.1:0-14120 GCA_038521775.1 Pseudomonadota bacterium
AGCCCCCTTGGCCCGCGACGGCCGCCGGATGCGGCCGCGGCACAGCGGCGCGGGATTCGGGCGCGGTTCGCAGCGGCGCGGGCAGGATCTGGCGTTTCAGCGCCTGTGGCAGCGGCGCACCCCGTCAGGAGAGGTCGCGCGCCAGCCTGTCCAGCCAGTCGGCCGCCGCGCGGTCCCCGATGCTGGCCGACCGGACCAGCCAGTCGAAATGCTCGGTCAATGAGCGGATGCGGCTGCGCTCGCGAAAGGCCAGATAGAAACGACCCACATAAAGCGCGCCCACCAAGGGCCCAAAAAGGGTGACGGGCGCGCTGTAGACCTTGCGGGCGTCAAAGAAGGAGAGCCGCAGCCGCGGGTAATGCGCATCGGCCGCCTCGGCCAGAGCATCGAGCTGTGCGCGCCGCGCGGTCTGGCCGAGACCCCGGTAATAGCCCGAGCCCTCGGCAAAGGCGGTCATCTCCTGCAGGGGCAGGGCAATCTCGAAATCGGAGGCGCTTTGGGCAAAGAAATCTGCGCCCAGACCGTCATTCCACCCGGCCTCAGGCGGGGCCTCGGCGCCGAATTCCCAGAGCCGCACCGTCTGGGTCTTGAGCATCTCCGGCAGGGTTGCGGGGACATGGCGGATCTTGTAGCCCGCCGCCTCGCGGTGCCAGTCGCGGATCTGCTGGGTGGCCGCACTGCGCTCGGCCGCGCTCATGTGAATGGCCGCGGCCAGAAGATCGCCGGGCCGTTCGGGCCGGTCGGTGAGCCCCAGGAGCCAATCGGCGCTGACGCCAAGCGCCTGGGCCGCGTCGGCGGCAAGCTGGGCGTTGGGCATGCGCACCGCATCCTCGGCCAGCAGCTGCGCGATGGTCGACCGGTCCACCCCGGCCGCCCGCGCCAGCGCGCTGCGCGACAGGGATTTCCGCGCCATCGCCTCCAGGATGCGGCTGCGCAACAGGGCGGATCGATCACGCTTGTTGGGTTTCTCCATCATTGCTGAGTTAAGTCACCATCTGCGAGGAAATGTCCACAAAATTCAGAATTCCCGCGAGGTGGTGCGGTTTGCTAGCGAAGGGCGGGCGCAAACCAAGGAGCACAGCATGGAGACCACCCCCCGCATTCTGGCCAAGGCCGTCACCTGGCAGGTCTCGGGCTTTGTTGCGATGACCATCATTGGACTTGCCGTGACCGGGACGCTGGAAGCCGGCGGCACAATCGCCCTGATCTCGATGCTGAGCGGCTTTGTGTCCTATTGCCTGCATGAGCGGATCTGGGCCCGGGTGGCCTGGGGCCGCGCGGTCGCGCAGCGGCCGCTGCGGGAGGTCGAGACCCGCCAAACCGCTTAGGTTTTGCGTTTCGCACGGCCTTTTTTCACTCTACGCTCGCCCTGCCGGCAAAAAAGAGGGGGAGCGGTATGAGCACTGACGTCGATCCGATCACGCTGAGCGTGGTGCGCGGGGTGCTGGAGACCACGCAGCGCGAGATGACCGTGAGCCTGGAGAAAACCGCCCGCTCCTCGGTCTTCAACCTTGCGCATGATTACTCCACCGCGCTCTTCAACCATGTGCCGGAGATGATCCTGCAGGGCCAGGACATCCCCATCCATCTGGGCTCGCTGATCCCGGCGATGAAGGCGGTGTGGAGTTTCTTTGAGGGCGATGTGCAGGAGGGCGATCTGATCCTGCACAACGACCCTGATTATGCCGGCTCGCACATCATTGACACCTGCATGTATTACCCGGTCTTCTATAAGGGCGAGCTGGTCTTCTGGACCGTTTGCAAGGGGCATCTGACCGATATCGGCGGGCCGGTGCCGGCCGGCTACAACCCCGATGCCAAGGAGATCTTTGCCGAAGGCCTGCGCATCCCGCCCATCAAGATCTGGGACAAGGGCGTGCCGCGCCATGACATTCTGAACATGATCCTCACCAATATGCGCGCGCGGCGCGACCAGGAGGGGGATTTCAACGCGCTGATCGGGGCCTGCCAGGTGGGGGCGCGGAACCTTACGGCCCTTCTCGACAAATACGGGGTGGAGGAGGTGCGCGCCTGCATCGACCGGCTGATGGAGATGGCCGACACCCATATGCGCGGCCTCATCGCCGAGGTGCCGGATGGGCGGTATTCCGGCACCGCGATCCTGGAGGATGCCGGCCACGGATTTGGCGATTTCGAGATCACCGCCAATGTCACCATCACCGGCGAAACCTGCCATATCGCGATCGAAAGCCCGCCGCAGATCCCCTATTTCATCAATTCCTATGAGGGGAACAGCTATTCGGGCGTCTATCTGGGGCTAATGATGTTTGCCCAGCTGCCGCCCCCCTATAATGAGGGGCTTTACCGCTGTGTGAGCGTCGATATGGGCCCCAAGGGCACGCTCTGCAACGCCGCCTCGCCCGCGCCCCATGCCAATTGCACCACCACGCCGATGGAGACGCTGACCGATGCAGTGCGGCTGGCCTTTGAGAAGGCGGCCCCCGAAAAGGTCGCGGCGAGCTGGGGCCATGCCAATGGCTGCACCATCTCGGGCTGGGATGCGCGGCATAACGAGGAATACGTGACCATGGTGCTGGCCACCATCATCTCGGGCGCGGGGGCCACCCCCTCGCAGGATGGCTGGCATGCGGTGGGGCCGGAATGCTGCTTCGGGGCGCTCACCTCGGGCGATATCGAGCTTTTGGAGCATGCCTATCCGATCATCATCCATGGCTATTCGCTGATGACCGACAGCGGCGGCGCCGGCAAGTTCCGCGGCGGCTCGGGCACGCGCTGGGAGGTCGAGCCGCTCAATGGCGAGATGACCTATGTGACCTTCGGCGAGGGGCGGCGGATCCCCGCCATGGGCGCCTCGGGCGCGGTCTCGCAGATGGTCGAGCCCAAGGTGGGCAAGCTGGAGATCACCCGCAACGGTGCGACCGAGGTGATCAAGGACAATGTCATCGAGACCATCCATCCCGGTCAGCGCGCGGCCAATATGAACCCCGGCGGGGGTGGCTTTGGCGACCCGTTCGAGCGTGACCCCGCCAAGGTGGCCTGGGATGTGAAGAACGGTCTGGTCAGCATCGACGGCGCGCGGGCCGATTACGGCGTGGTCTTTGCCGATGCCGCGACGCTGACCGTCGATGAGGCCGCGACCGCCGCGGAAAGGGCCCGGGCATGAGCAGATATCGTTTGGGCATCGATGCCGGCGGCACCTTCACCGATTTCGTGCTGGCCGAGGCGGGGCGCGATGTGCGGCTTTTCAAGGCGCTGTCCACCCCCGGTGACCCCACCCAGGCCATCAAGGACGGGCTGGCGCAGATCGCCCAGGCCACCGGCGAGACGCCCGAGGCCATCGTTTCGGGCGCCGATCTTTGCATCAACGGCACCACCGTGGCGCTGAATGCGCTGATCCAGCACAAGGGCGCGAAGACCGGGCTGATCTGCACCAAGGGCCATGAGGACAGTCTGGAGATCCGGCTGGGCCATAAGGAAGACGGCTATCGCTATGATGCCGACTACCCGCCCGCGGTGATGCTGGTGCCGCGCTATCTGCGCCGGGGCGTGGCCGAGCGGGTGATCTCGGACGGCTCGGTGCACACGCCCTTGGCCGAGGATGATGTGCGCGCCGCCTGCCAGGCCTTTCTCGATGAGGGCGTGACCTCGGTGGTGGTGTCCTTCGTGTGGTCGGTGCTGAACCCCGCGCATGAGCGGCGCGCCGCCGAGATCGTGCGCGAAATGATGCCGGGCGCGCTGCTCACCGTGGGCTCGGAGCTTTACCCGCAGGTGCGCGAATACACCCGCACCTCCACCGCCGTGGTCAATGCCTATCTCGGCCCCACCCTGCGCGGCTATGTCGATGCGGTGGACGGGTATTTCCGTGCCCTCGGCGCGGCCCAGCCGGTGCGCTATTTCCAATCGAACGGAGGGCTCGCCATTGGCGATGTGCTGTCGGACCGCTCGGTCTATGCGATCAATTCCGGCCCTGCCTCGGCGCCCCAGGCCGGGCTGCATGTCGCCGAACCCTTTGGCTGGACCAATATCATCACCGTCGATATGGGCGGCACCTCGTTTGACATCACGCTGACCAAGAACGGCGTGACGAATGTGGCCAAGAATATCGACTTTCTGCGCTACCGGCTGGGCGTGCCGATGATCCAGGTCGAAACGTTGGGCGCGGGCGGCGGTTCCATCGGCTGGATCGACGCGATGGGGCTGATGCAGATGGGCCCGCAAAGCGCGGGTGCCGATCCGGGCCCGGCCTGTTACGGGCAGGGGGGCACGCAGCCCACCGTCTCGGACGCCAATCTGGTGTTGGGGTATCTCAACCCCGAAGGGCTGGTGGGCGGGCGCCTGCCGCTCTCGGTCGAAAAGGCCCGGGCGGCGATCGACACCCATCTGGCCGAACCCTTGGGGATTTCGGTCGAACGCGCCGCCCATGGCATGTTCACGATCGTGAACAACAACATGGTCAACGGCATCCGCCGGGTTTCGGTCGAGCGCGGCGACGATCCGCGCGATTTCGTGCTGGTGGGCGCGGGCGGGGCCACGGCGGCGCATATCTGCGCACTGGCCGAGGAGATGGGCATCGAGACCATCCTCATCCCCAAGCTTGCCTCGGGGCTTTGCGCCTTCGGGCAGATCATCTCGGATGTGAAATACAACTACATGGCGCCCTTTCCGGCCCGCATCGAGGGCGCGGAGGTGGCCGCGCGGCTGGCCGAGACCTTTGCCGAGATCGAGGCGCGGGGCAGTGCCGATCTGGAGGCCGACGGGTTTGCCCGCGACCGCATCGCCATCAAGCGCACGCTCGACATGCGCTATGTCGGCCAGGTGCATGAATGCACGGTGGAAATCCCCGATGGACCGATCACGCCCGACAGCCTGCCGGCAATCCGCGAGGCGTTCCACACCCGCCACAAGGAGCTTTACACGTATAACGAGCCGCACAACCCGGTCGAGGCGGTCAACATCGAAAGCGCGCTTTTCGGGCTGATCGAAAAGCCCGCCCGGGCCGATCTGGCGCCGGGCAAGGGCGCGGAGAGCGCCACCAAGGGCTTTCGGTACATCGTGCTCAAGGCCGATGGTGTCGAGACGGCCGCCTCGATCTATGACGGATCGCGGCTGGGTGCGGGCGATCAGGTCAAGGGCCCTGCGATCATTGAGGAGGAGACCACGACCATCCTCGTTCAACGCGGCTGGGTCGCCGATCTGCACGCCACAGGGGTTTATCTGATCACACGGAAGGGGGCGTGATGAGCGACAAGCCAGGGCAGGCGATTGCGACCCTGCAAGCCGAGACGGACCGGGTGATCGTGACCGAATGGCGCTTTCCGCCCGGTACCGCGACGGGGCATCACGTGCATGCCTATGATTACATTGTGGTGCCGATGATCGGCGGGGCGCTGACCATCGCCGAGGATGACGGCACGCGGCATCAAAAGACCATCGTGACCGGGCAATCCTATACCGGGCCCAAGGGCGTGTCGCATGATGTGATCAACGAAACCGCGGCCGAGATCGTCTTTGTCGAGGTTGAGCTGAAGTGAGCCGGTTTTCGCTGGCGGGCCGCACGGCGCTGGTCACCGGGGCAAGCCGTGGCATCGGGCGCGCGCTGGCCGAGGCGCTGGCCGAAGCGGGGGCGTCGGTGATCCTGACCGCGCGGTCGGCCGAGGCGCTGGAGGCGGCGGCCGGCGCCATCCGTGCCAAGCGGGGGCAGGCCGAGACCCTGCCGGGCGACATCACCGACCGGGCGTTCCTGGCCGATGCCCTGGCCGGGCGCTGCCCCGACATCCTGATCAACAATGCCGGGATGGAGGAGATCCGCCCCTCGCTTGAGCTCGACGAGGCGCTGTGGGACCGGATCCTCGACACCAATCTCAAGTCCGCCTTCTTCACCGCCCAGAGCGTCGCGCGCGGGCTGGCGGGGGCGGGCAAGCCCGGGGCGATCCTCAACATCTGCTCGCTCACATCGGTCTTCGGCGTGCCCACCGCGGTGCCCTACACGGCCTCGAAAACCGGGCTTCTGGGCGTGACCCGCGCGCTGTCGGCCGAATGGGCGCCCCTGGGCATCCGGGTGAACGCGCTCGGCCCGGGCTATTTTCGCACCGAGCTCACGGAGGTCTTCTATCAGGACGCCGCCTGGGCCGAGGCGATGCTTGCCAAGATCCCGCAAGGGCGGTTCGGCGCGCTGGAAGATCTCGTCGGCGCGGCGATCTTCCTCAGCTCGGACGCGGCGGCATACATCACCGGCCAGATGCTGATGATCGATGGGGGCACCACGGCGGCCCTCTGACGCCCATTTCCTGCCCGTGCCTTGCGCAGGGCCTGCGGCGATGCCGCGCGCAGGGGCAACCTGGCTTGACAAGTGGCGCATCAGCGCATGCTCTGTGCACAGCCGCCCACAGCGCGGCAGGGGAAAAAGAGGGACGAGAGGGGTGGACCAGCCGGCCATGATGGTCGAACTGCGCGATCTGACGCGCCGCTTCGACGGCGCGCTTGCGGTGGATCGCGCGTCGCTGAGCCTGCCGCGGGGCGATTTTCTGACCATTCTGGGCCCCTCGGGCTGTGGCAAGACCACGCTTTTGCGGATGATTGCGGGGTTTCTGGCGCCGTCCTCGGGCGAGGTTGCAATCGATGGCAAGCCCATGGCCGAGGTGCCGCCGCACCGCCGCGCCATCGGCATGGTGTTTCAGCGCCTCGCGCTCTTTCCCCATATGACGGCCGCCCAGAACATTGCCTATCCCTTGCGCATGCGCGGCTTTGCCAAGGCCGAGATCCCCGAACGGGTCGCGCGGATGCTGCGGCTGGTGCGGCTCGACGGGCTGGGCGCGCGCCTGCCGCAGGCGCTTTCGGGCGGGCAGCAGCAGCGGGTGGCGATTGCGCGGGCGCTCTCCTTCGACCCCGACTTGCTGCTTCTCGATGAACCGCTCTCGGCGCTCGACCGCAAGCTGCGCGAGGAGATGCAGCTGGAGTTTCGCCGCATTCAGCGCGAGCTGGGGGTGACCACCATCAATGTCACCCATGACCAGCGCGAGGCCCTGGTGATGTCGGACCGCATCCTGGTGATGGAGGGCGGGCGGATCCAACAGGATGCCACGCCCGAGGCGGTGTATCAGACGCCGGCCAACCGCTTTGTCGCGGGTTTTCTGGGCATGACCTCGATGCTGGCCGGACGCTATGTTGGCGATGCCATCGAGATCGGCGGGCAGCGCCTGCCGGGCCGCCCGGGCCCTGGGCTCAGCGATGGCGCCCCGGCCGAGGCCGCGATCCGGGCCGAGCAGATCCGCATTCTGGGCCCCGGCGAGACCGCCGAGATCAGCCTGGAGGCCATTGTCGACCAGCGCGTCTTTGAGGGCGACCGGGTGCTTTACGAGCTGCGCGCGCCGTCCCTTGCCGACGCCACGCTTGCCGTGTTCGATCCCGCCGGGCGGTCCGATCACAGCCCGGGCGATGCGGTCCGGATCGGTCTGGCGGCCGCGGATCTGATGATTTTTCCCATTCCACCCACAACAAAACCGACAGAGGAGAAACCGACATGACCAGACTGATCACCAGCCGCCGGCGCTTTCTGGCCGGCACCGCGGCGGGGGCCGGCGTGCTTGCCGCACCCGGCATTCTGCGCGCCCAGGACAAGCCCGCCGAGATCATCGTGCGCGCCTGGGGCGGGGCCTGGGGCGAGTCGCTGCAATCGGGCGTGGCCGATGGCTTTACGGCCGAGACCGGCATCCCGGTGCGGCTCGACTTCACCGAGGACAATGAGATCAAGCCCAAGATCTGGGCTGCGGTCGATCAGGGCCGGGTGCCGCCGATCCATGTGAATTGGGACACCACCACCAACGCCACCATCTCGGCGCGGCGCGGGGCCTGTGTGGACCTCTCCGACCTCTCCAATCTCGAGGGGCTTCTGCCGGCGGCCAAGCCGGTGGGGCTGGAGGGCTATCCGCTCGTCAACACCTATTCCTATGTCTATGTCTGCGCCTACCGCCCCGAGGCCTTCCCCGACGGCCCGCCCGAAAGCTGGCGCGTGATGCTCGACCCCAAATTCAAGGGCCGGGTTGCGCTCTACGACGATGGCATCGGCTTTAACCCCATCGCGGTGATCGCCGGCGGCGGGACCTTCGATGACATCCCCGACAATATGGAGCCGGGCTATCAGTTCTTCCGCGAGCTGAAGGAAAACGAGCCGCTTCTGGGCGAGGATCCCGACTTCACCACCTGGTTCCAGAACGGCGAGATCGATCTGGCCTGCACCATTTCGGTGAATGCGCGTGCCGCGCGGCAATCGGGCATCGAGGTGGAGTGGACCGTGCCGGTCGAGGGCTGCAAGGTCGACACCGATGGGCTGTGGATCCCCAAAGGCCTGCCGGAGAACGAGGAATACTGGGCCAAGCAGTTCATCAACCACGCCATTTCGGGCGAGGCGCAGCAGAAATGGTGCTCGGCCCTCGGCCTGCCGCCGGTCTATCCGGGGCTGGAGCCGCCGGCCGATCTGGTGGGCGACCCGGCCTATCCGACCACGCCGGAAGACTTCGCCAAGCTCGTCTCGGTGCCCTCGCCGGTGCTGGTCGACAACCAGCCGATCTGGTTCGCGAAATTCTCCGAGATCTTCCAGAGCTGAGGGCTTGGACAGGCGCAAGACATGGCTGGGCTGGGCGTATCTCGCGCCCAGCCTTCTTTTGGTGGGGATCCTGGCGATCGGGCTGGGCTATGTGATCGAGTATTCGCTGCATGAGCTCGACATCGCCACCTATCGGCTGCGCGACGAATACTCGCTGGGCAATTACGCCGATATCGCCAGCCGCCCGGTCTATCGGCTGGTGCTGTGGCGCTCGGTGCTGGGCGCGGTGCTGGTCACGCTGATCACCCTGGCGCTGGCCTTTCCGTATGCCTATGCGCTCACCCGCTCTGAAAGCCCCGGCCTTCGCAAGGCGCTGCTGGTGGCCCTCTTCCTGCCCTTCTTCATCGGCCAGGTGGTGCGCGCCTATGGCTGGCTGATCGTGCTGGGCCAGCAGGGCATCGTGAACCAGGCGCTGGGCGGGCTGGGCCTGCCGCCCCTCGACCTCATCTATAATTTCGGCGCGGTGGTCTTTGGGCTCACGCAATACATGCTGCCCTTTGCGGTGCTTCTGATCCTGCCGGCAATGGCCGCCATCCCGCGCGATATCGAGCGTGCCTCCGAAGGGCTGGGCGCAAGCTGGCCGGCAACCTTCCGCCATGTGGTCATCCCCATGGCGCGGCCGGGGCTGGTGGGGGCGGGCATCGTCGTTTTCACCCTCACCCTCACCGATTTCGCCATGCCCGAGATCCTGGGCGGCGGGACCAACGATTTCATCGCCTCGGCGATCTATGACAGCTTTTTCCAGATCTCCAATGCCGGGCTGGGCGCGGCGCTGTCGGTGGCGCTGGTCTTTGTGGGCTCGGTCTTTGTGGCGGGGTTCTTCTGGCTCTCGCCCGCGACAACGCTCAATGCCGGGGGCGGGCGATGAGGGGAAGCCAGGCCTGGGTCATCTGGGGCATCACCGGGGCCTGTGTGCTGCTCCTCAGCCTGCCGACGCTGATCATTCTGGGCGCGTCCTTCACCTCGGGCGAGATCATCCGCTTCCCGCCCGACGGGTTCTCGCTGCGCTGGTATGGCGAATTGTTCGAGGCGCGGGCCTTCTGGGCGGCCTTCTGGCGCACCGGTTATGTGGCGCTGATCTGCACCGCGGTCTCCATCCCCGCAGGGCTGCTGGCGGCCCTTGCCACCGTGCGCTGGCGGCTGCGCTTTGCAGGTGCGATCCAGGTCTATCTGCTTTTGCCCTTCACCATCCCGCTGGTCGTCTCGGGCATCGGCATGATGGTGTTTTTCGGCGAGATGCGTATCCTCGGCCAGCTCTGGCCCGTGGGCATCGCGCTGTGCATCATCAACCTGCCCTTCATGATCTGGGCGGTGGCGGCGTCGGCGTCCGCGTTGGAGCCCGAGCTTGAAAACGCCGCGGCCAATTGCGGCGCGCCGCCCTGGCGGGTCTTCTTCACCGTCACGCTGCCCGCGGTCATGCCCGGGGTGATCACCGGGGCGCTATTGATGTTCATCCTCGCCTTCAACGAGTTCCTGGTCAGCCTCTTTCTGACCGACAGCCGCACCGTCACCCTGCCGGTGCAGATCTACAATTCGATCCGCAGCCTGATCACCCCCGATCTTGCCGCCGTCTCGGTCGTCTATATCCTGGTCGCGCTCGTCACGGTCTGGATCATCGACCGGCTGGTGGGGCTGGAGATCTTTCTCAAATCGAGGTGAGGGCGATGGCCGAGGTGAGTTTTTTCGAGCTGAGCGCGATGGACGCACCGGCCCGCGCGGCACTTCTCCAGCGGGCCGAGACCGATCTTGCGGGCTTTGTCGAGAAGGTGCGCCCTATCGTGGCGGCGGTGCGTGACGAGGGCGATGCAGCCCTTGCCCGCTTTGGCCGTCAGTTCGACCGGGCCGATGTCACCGCCGATGCGATTGCCGCCACCCGCGCCGATTTCGATGCGGCGCAGGACGCGCTGGGCGCCGAGATGGTCGGCGTGCTGGAATTTGCCGCCGACCGGGTGCGCCGGTTTCACGAGGCGCAGATGCCTGAGGAGATGTGGCTGAAGGAAATGTCGCCCGGGGTGTTTGCGGGCGACCGGATCCGGCCCATCGCCTCGGTCGCCTGCTATGTGCCGCGCGGCAAGGGGGCCTTTCCTTCGGTGGTGATGATGACGGCAATCCCCGCGGCGGTGGCAGCTGTGCCGCGGCGCATCATCATCACGCCCCCCGGGCCGGATGGGAAGATCGATGCGGCCACGCTGGTCATGGCCCGGCTTGCGGGGGTGGAGGAGGTCTATAAGGCCGGCGGCGCCCAGGGCGTCGCGGCGGTGGCCTATGGCACCCAGACCGTGCCGCGCTGCCTCAAGATCGTGGGGCCGGGCAGCCCCTGGGTGGTGGCCGCCAAGCAGCTGCTCGCCGACCGGATCGATCCCGGCCCGCCGGCAGGCCCCTCCGAGGCGATCATCTTTGCCGATGCGACCGCCGATGGCCGGATCTGCGCGCTCGATCTTCTGATCGAGGCCGAACATGGGCCCGACAGCTCGGCCTTTCTGGTCACCCACAGCCGCGAGGTGGCGGAGGCCGCCCGCGCCGCCCTTCCAGGGTTTTGGGCGGAGATGGGGCCGCAGCGGGTGGAGTTCTCGCAAGCCGTGCTCTGCGGGCCCCGCGGCGGCATCGTGCTGACCGACAGCCTCCAGGCCTCGATCGATTTCGTGAACGCCTATGCGCCCGAGCATCTGGAGATCCAAAGCGATGAGCCGCATGCCCATCTGGGCAGCCTGACCGAGGCGGGCGAGATCCTGATGGGCCGACACACGCCTGTCTGTATCGGCAATTTCGTGCTTGGCCCCAATGCGGTGCTGCCCACCAATATGGCCGCGCGCACCCACTCCCCGCTCTCGGTTTTTGATTATCTCAAGCGCACCTCGGTGGGCTATGTCACCGCCAAGGGCTATGCCGAGCTTGCGCCTGTGGCCAAGAAATTCGCCGAGTATGAGGGGTTCGACGCCCATGCCAACGCGGTGTCGGCGCTGCGCGAGGGCTGAGCACCCGGCTTGATTTTTGGCAGCATTCGCCCGAGACAAAGGGGGAGGAGGCGCCATGGACCGCGCGGTTGCTGAACTGACGGAGGAGGAGGCGCGGGCCGAGCTCGCACGCCTTGCCGACCTGTTGGGCCGGGCCAACAGCGCCTATCACACCGATGATGCGCCCGAGATCTCCGATGCCGCCTATGACGCGCTGAAAACCCGCAACAGGGAGATCGAGGCGCGGTTTCCCGCGCTGGTTCGCGCCGACAGCCCCTCGGGCCAGGTCGGTGCCGCCCCGGCCGAAGGGTTCGGCAAGATCCAGCACGCCCAGCGGATGATGTCGCTGGCCAATGCGTTCTCCTCCGACGATGTGCGGGAGTTCGATGCCGGGATCCGGCGTTTTCTGGGCCTGACCGACGAACCGCTCGCCTACACCGCCGAGCCCAAGATCGACGGGCTGTCGCTCAGCCTGCGCTATGAGGCGGGGGTGCTGGTCTATGCCGCCACCCGCGGCGATGGCGAGACGGGCGAGAATGTCACCGCCAATGCCCAGCATATCAGCGACATTCCGGACCGGTTGACCGGGGCGCCGGCGGTGCTGGAGGTGCGCGGCGAGGTCTATATGCGCCATTCCGACTTTGCCGATCTAAACGCGCGCCAGGCCGAGGCGGGCCAGAAGACCTTTGCCAATCCGCGCAACGCGGCCGCCGGGTCGCTGCGCCAGCTTGATGCGTCGATCACCGCCAGCCGGCCGCTGCGGTTCTTTGCCTATGCCTGGGGGGTGCTGTCCGAACCGCTGGCCGAGACGCAGATGGGCGCGCTGGCCCGTCTGGCTGCGCTGGGCTTTTCCACCAATCCGCGCACGGCGCATTGCGCCGATGTCGATGCGCTGCTGGCGGTCTATGAAAGCTTGTCGGCCGACCGGGCAGCGCTTGACCACGACATTGACGGCATCGTCTACAAGCTCGACCGGCTCGACTATCAGGCCCGGCTGGGCGCACGGTCCAGCACCCCGCGCTGGGCGATTGCCCATAAATTCCCGGCCGAGGAGGCGCAGACGGTGCTTGAGGCCATCGAGATCCAGGTCGGGCGCACCGGGGCGCTCTCGCCCGTTGCACGGCTGCGCCCGGTCACGGTGGGCGGGGTCGTGGTCTCGAACGCCACCCTGCACAACGAAGACTACATCGCCGGGCGCGACAGCAGCGGCGCACCGATCCGCGATGGCACCGATATCCGCGCGGGCGATTGGGTGACGGTCTATCGCGCGGGCGATGTGATCCCCAAGGTCAAGGCGGTGGATCTGGCACGCCGTCCCCCGGGCGCGGTTCCCTTCCTCTTTCCCGAGCGGTGCCCCGAATGCGGCAGCCCGGCCACCCGCGCGCCGGGCGAGGCGGTGCGCCGCTGCACCGGCACCTTCATCTGCCCGGCCCAGGCGGTCGAGCGGCTGCGCCATTTCGTCTCGCGCGCGGCCTTCGACATTGAAGGGCTGGGCGGCAAACAGATCGAGGCGTTTTACCAGATGGGCTGGATCGCCGAGCCGGCCGACATCTTCACCCTGGCCGCCCGGCATGGCGAGGGGGCCGCCGCACCGCTGGCCAAGCTGGAGGGGTGGGGAGAGAAATCCGCCGCCAACCTTTTTGCGGCGATCGAGGCGCGGCGGGTGATCCCCCTCAACCGGCTGATCTTCGCGCTGGGCATCCGGCATGTCGGCGAAAGCTCGGCCACCCTGCTTGCGCGCCATTATAGCGGCTGGTCGGCGTTCCGCACCGCGATGGCAGCAGCGGCCGAGCCGGGCGAGGCGCGCGACGATCTTCTGGCCATCGACGGGGTGGGGCAGGTGATGGCCACAGCCCTGGCGCAAACCTTCCAATCGGCGCGGGCGCAAGCGGCCATCGCCGGTCTGGTCGCGCATCTGACCATCGAGGATATGGCCCCGCTGCAGGCGGCCGCCGGGGCGGTGGCTGGCAAGACCATCGTTTTCACCGGCAGTTTGGAAAAGCTCACCCGCGCCGAGGCCAAGGCCCGGGCGGAAAGCCTGGGCGCCAAGGTCTCGGGTTCGGTGAGCAAAAAGACCGATCTGGTCGTGGCCGGTCCGGGCGCCGGGTCGAAACTCGCGCAGGCCGAAAAGCTGGGGGTCGATGTCATCTCCGAAGATGACTGGCTTGCCCTGATCGACGGATGAGCGGGCGCACGGGCCGTCCCGAGGCGCTTTACGCGCTGTTTTCGCCATTGGAGACGCTCGACAGCGTCGGCCCGAAAACCGCCAAGGCGTTGGACAAGCTGGGTATCGCGCTGCCGCGCGATCTGATCCTCACCCCGCCACACGGCTTCACCGACCGCCGGTTGCGCGACACGATCCGGGGCGT
Source organism: Pseudomonadota bacterium (assembly GCA_038521775.1). GTDB lineage: Bacteria > Pseudomonadota > Alphaproteobacteria > Rhodobacterales > Rhodobacteraceae > J013. The sequence goes on from JBCBKN010000079.1 coordinate 13,908, forward strand.
GGGGCTGCCGGCCACGCTGACCGTTGAGGTGGAGGTCGGCGCGCATCAGCCGCCGCGGGTCAAGGGACGGCCCCATCGCGTGCTGGTGCGCGATGCGGTCGAGGAGTTCCAGCTCGTCTTCTTCCATGCCCGCGAAGACTGGCTGCTGCGCCAGCTTCCCCCCGGCGCGCGCCGCATCGTGTCGGGCAAGGTCGAGCATTTCGACCATCACGC
>JBCBKN010000080.1:0-14068 GCA_038521775.1 Pseudomonadota bacterium
CGGCCAAGCCCGAGGACAAGGGCGCGGCCCCCGCTTCGGCAAAGCGCGACAGCGGTGCGGCGGCGGCCGAAAAGCCGCGCATGCAAAAATCGCTGCGCGTCGAGCTCACCCGCATCGACCGGCTGGTCAATCTGGTCGGTGAGATCGTGATCACCCAGGCCGTGCTTGCGCAAAAACTCTCCGAGATCGACACGGCCGGCGATCTCGAGCTCGGCCATGCCGTGGAAAACATGTCGCGCCAGACCCGCGAGCTGCAGGAAAGCGTGATGGCGATCCGCGCCCAGCCGGTGAAATCGGTCTTTCAGCGCATGCCGCGGGTGGTGCGCGATCTGGCCGACACGCTCAAAAAGGATGTGCGCCTGGTCTTGTCGGGCGAGCATACCGAGGTCGACACCACGGTGATCGAAGAGCTCTCCGAGCCGCTCACCCATATGCTGCGCAATTCCATGGATCACGGCATCGAGCCCGACCGCGAGGCGCGCGAGGCCGCCGGCAAGCCGCTGCAGGGCACGATCTGGCTCTCGGCCGAGCATCGCGGCGAGCGGGTGATCATCTCGATCGAGGATGACGGGCGCGGCATCGAGCGCGAGCGCGTGCTGGGCAAGGCGGTCGAAAAGGGCCTGGTCTCGCCCGATGAGCAGCTCGGCCCCGAAGAGATCGACAATCTCATCTTCCATCCCGGCTTTTCGACCGCCAAGGAGATCTCTTCGGTCTCCGGCCGCGGCGTCGGCATGGATGTGGTCAAGAAAAAGATCCAGATGCTGGGCGGGCGCTGCACGCTCAAAAACACCCCCGGCAAGGGGCTCAAATTCATGATCACCCTGCCGCTGACCCTCGCTGTGCTCGACGGCATGACGATCTGCGTCGGCGATCAGCGCTTTATCCTGCCCCTCTCGACCGTGGTCGAGGCGGTGCGGCTCAAGGAAAGCCGGGTCGAGCAGCTGCCCAATGGCAGCCGGGTGATCCTGATGCGCGGACAATACATGCCGGTGGTCTCGCTGCGCCACGCGCTGGGGGTCGAGGGGCCCATGCAGGCCGAGGAGATGGCGATTGTGGTCGACACCGAGACCAATGGCCAGGTCGCGCTGATCGTCGATGAGCTGATCGGCCAGCGCCAGGTGGTGCTCAAATCGCTGGAGGCCAATTACCACCGCGTCGACGGCGTATCGGGCGCAACCATTCTCGGCGACGGTCGCGTCGCCCTCATCCTCGACGTGCCCGCGCTGGTCAAAACCGGGCCCGGCGCGTCGGAAGCCATGGAGATGTACCATTGACCGAGTTCGGCTTCGAAACCCCCGAGGATGCCGCCACCGCCAGCAATGGCCGCACCCGTCAATATGTCACCTTCCTGGTCGGCGACCGGGTGTTCGGGGTCGACATCAACACCGTGCGCGAGATCCGGCAATGGACCCCGACCACGGTGCTGCCCAACCAGCCGCATTTCACCCGCGGGGTGCTCAACCTGCGCGGCACGATCGTGCCGGTGCATGACCTGCGGGCGCGGTTTTCGGGCGAGCTGACCGAGGCGACCGAAACCCATGTGGTGGTGATCGCGGCGATCGGCGAACAGACGGTCGGCGTGCTGGTCGATGCGGTTTCCGACATCGTGTCGGTCTCGACCGATGACATCCGCCCGGTGCCCGCTTCGGCCTCCGACAGCGATCTGACGGCAATCTCCGGCCTGGTCAGCACCGATGAGGCGATGGTCGCCCTGCTCGATCTGACCGCCCTCTTTGCAGTTGAACGGTTCGAGCTGGCCTGAGCCCGCGCCGACCGGTTTAAGAAAGTGAGTCGTCCGATGACCGATGCGTCCGCCTCCTCCCTCAAGACACGTTTTTCGCTGACCCTGCGCAGCACCGTCATCGTTACCGGGCTGACGGCGATCACCGCGCTCTCGGTCGGCTCTTTGAGCTATATGTTCGCGCGCGACCTGACCCTGGAGCGCGCCGGCACGGCGCTCGAGGCGCTGTCCGATCGCGAGGCGACCGAACTTGCCGAATATATCGACGGGATCGGCGACGATCTTCGCCTGGTTGCCGAAGGGCGGATCGGGCAGGAGGTTCTGGGCGCGTTCAGCCAGGCCTATGCCGCGCTCGACAGCGAGGCCAGCAGCACGCTGCAACGCCTCTACATCACGCAAAACACCGCCATGGCCGAAAACCGCGCGATGCTGGACGATGCCGGCGACGGGTCGCGCTATTCCGCGCTTCATGGCGAGTGGAACGCGACCCTGCGCGCGATCCAGCGCAACAGCGGCTATTATGACCTCTTCCTGATCGACCCCGAGGGCCATGTCGTCTATTCGGTCAACAAGGCGAGCGATTTTGCCAGCGATCTGGAAACCGGTCCCTGGGCGCAAAGCGGCCTGGGCAAGGTGTTCCGATCGGCGATGGCCGCAGCACCTGGCGCGCTGGTCTTTGCCGATTACGCCCCCTATGGCCCGGCCGGCGACAAGCCCGCCAGCTTCATGGCGCTGCCGGTCCATGACGATGCCGGCAGCCTGATCGGGGTGGTCGCGCTCGAAATGCCCGCAAGCCGCATCAATCACGTCATGGCCGCGGCCGAGGATGCCAGCATCGGGCAGGAGAGCTATCTGGTCGGTGCCGACGGGCTGCTGCGCAACAATGTTGCCAGCACCCCGGCCAATGACATCCTGACCCAGCAATTCGAGATCCCGCTATCGGAGGAGCGCGTGTTCTCCGCCCAGAGCGTTTCGGGGGTGCCGGTCTTTGCCACAACGCAGATGGTCGACAACCCGCTGGTTGACTGGCAGGTGGTCACGGTCGTCTCGCAAGAGGCGCATATCGCGCCGGTCGCCGAAAAGGGCGCGTGGATCAGCCTAATCTCGCTCATCGCGATCGCTGTGGCCACGGTACTGGCCTATTTCTACGCGCGGGGCTTTTCGCGGCCCATCATTCGGCTCAAGCATGCAATCGACGAGATTGCGTCTGGCGCCTATATCGAGGTTCCGGGAAGCGAGCGCCGCGACGAGGTGGGCGAACTTGCCCGCCAGCTCGGCGATCTTTACGTGCACAACGCGCATTCCGACCGGATGACCGCCGCGATGGATTCCGCCTCGGCCCGGTTCATGGTCGCAAACGGGCAGCGCAACATCGTCTATGTCAACGGCTCGCTTCTGGGCGACCTGCGGGAAATGACCGATGACATCCGCGCCTTTGTGCCGGATTTCGACGCCGACACGCTGACCGGGCGCTCGATCGACATTTTCCACAAACTGCCCGCCCGGCAGGCCGAAATGCTCGAAGGGCTGTCCAAGCAGCATCGCGCCAGCATCAAGGTCGGTGAGCGCAGCTTTGCACTGGCCGTCACCCCGATCCATGCCCGTGACGGCTACCGGCTGGGCTGGGTGACGGAATGGGTCGAGCAGACCGCCGAACTTGCCACAAGCGCGCATCTGACCGAGGTGATCCAGGCGATCAGCGAGGGCGATTTCGCACGCCGCGTGCCGCTGGAGGGCGCGGCCGGCTTCCTGGCCGATGCCGCCAAGGGTGTGAACAACCTGGCCGATCTTTTCGATGTCACGCTGGCCGAGCTTGAGGCGGTGCTGTCGGCCCTGGCAAATGGCGATCTTACCCAGCGCATGAGCGCCGATCGCGAGGGCCGGTTCGAGGCGCTGGCGCGGGTGATGAACGCCTCGCTGGGCCAGCTGGCCGGGCTGGTCGACGACATCGCTGCGACCGAAGGCCGGATCCAGCAGACGAGCACCGGCATTCTGACCGGCTCGAACGACCTCTCGGGGCGCACCGAAAGCCAGGCCGCCTCGCTGGAACAGACCGCCGCGACCATGGAAGAGATGACGGCCAATGTGCGCACCAATGCCGAGAGCGCCGGGCGCGCGACCGAGCTTGCCGGCTCGGCGGCCGACCAGGCCCGCGAAGGCCAGGGTGTGGTCGAGCAGGCGGTCTCGGCCATGTCGGAGATCTCGCAGAGCTCCGAGCGGATTTCCGACATCATTTCGGTGATCGATTCGATTGCCTTCCAGACCAATCTTCTCGCGCTCAACGCGGCCGTCGAGGCGGCCCGGGCCGGCGAGGCGGGCAAGGGGTTTGCCGTCGTGGCCTCGGAGGTGCGCACCCTGGCCCAGCGCTCGGCCGAAGCTGCGCGCGACATCAAGGCGCTGATCTCGGCCAGCGCGACGCATGTCTCGCGCGGCGTGGATCTGGTCCATGGCACGGGCGAGGCGCTGTCGGGAATTGTCAACAGCGTGGCCCGGGTGGCCGAAACGATCCAGGACATCTCTTCGGCAAGCCGCGAGCAATCAACCGGGGTCGAGGAGATCTCCAACTCGGTCAGCCATATGGATGAGATGACCCAGGCCAACGCCACCGTGGCCGAAGAAAGCGCCAATGCGGCGCGATCGATGGCCGATCTCGCCGCTGAGCTCTCGCAGAAGATCAGCTTCTTTGAAACCGGCACCGACCGCTCGGCCCGCGCCAGCCTTCCCGCACCGGCGAAACCGGATCAGTCCGCCGCGGAGGATGCCGGCGCCGGGCGCGCGACGGTCGAAGCGCGTCATGATGCCGAGTGGCAGGCGGTCGCCGCATCGACCCGCGCGGCGCCAGCTGCGGCCGCGGCCTCCAAACCGGCGGCAGCGGCCAGCAAAGCAGCCTCGGGCACGGCCTCGGCGGCAGCCTCGGGCGCGGCCATTGCCGCAGCCGATGGCGGCGACTGGTCGGATTTCTGAGCATGACCCGCGCCCAAGCCGCGCCAGCCGCCCCGAGCGCTGGCTCTGACATCCCCCTGTCCTCGGCGGTCTTTGCCGATATTGCACAGCGCGTCTATGCCCTGACCGGCATTGTCCTGAAGGAGCATAAGCGCCAGATGGTGTGCACCCGGCTCACCAAGCGGCTGCGGGTTTTGCAGCTGGCAAGTTTCGAGGCCTATCTGGCCTATCTTGCCGGCCCGGATGCCAAAGAAGAGGTCGGCGAGCTGATCAATGCGATCACCACCAACCTCACCTCGTTCTTTCGCGAGTCCCACCATTTCGACCATCTGCGCGACGAGGTCGTCCGCCCGCTGATGGACAAGGGCGCCCAGCGTCTGCGCATCTGGTCGGCGGGCTGCTCGACCGGTGAGGAGCCCTATACCATTCAGATGACGCTCGACGAGCTCGGCGCGCTGAAGCGGAAATGGGATTACAAGCTGCTGGCAACCGATCTTGACAGTGCGGTTCTGGCGCGCGCGGCGGCCGGGCGGTACAACGCGGAGCGGTTTGCGCAGATGGATGCGGGCTTGCAGAAGCGCCATTTCACCGCCCAGTCGGATGGCAGTTTCGAGGTCCAGCCGGCGCTCCGCGATCAGATCCGCTTTCGCCAGCTCAATCTGCTGGAGAACTGGCCCTTCGGTGGCCCGTTCGACGCGATATTCTGCCGAAACGTGCTGATCTACTTCGATGCCGAAACAAAAGCGGGGTTGATTGATCGCTTTGCCGAGAAATTGACCAAGGATGGCGCGCTTTATCTCGGTCACTCCGAATCACTACTTGGCGAACACAAGGCGCTCAAGGCCCTGGGACGCACCATTTACAGGAGAAAACCGTGAGTAACGCGACGTCGGCACGGGCGGGTTCCGGAACCTTCTGGGACGCCAAGATGAATGTCATGACCCGCACGGTGCTGCCGGGCGATCACGCCATCGAAATCGGCGGCGATGTGGCGCTGGTCACGCTGTTGGGCTCCTGCGTTGCGGCCTGCGTGCGCGATCCCAAAACCGGCACGGGCGGGCTGAACCATTTCTTGCTGCCCGACGGGGCGGGCGCGGATAAGGGCTCGGCGCGCTATGGCGTGAACGCCATGGAGCTTCTGATCAACGACATTCTCAAGCAGGGCGGGCGCAAGGACCGGTTGGAGGCGAAGGTCTTTGGCGGCGGCAATGTCATCGATGTGAGCGCCGAGGAGACGGTGGGCGATCGCAATGGGCGGTTCGTGACCGAGTATCTGCGGCGCGAGGGCATCACGCTGATCGCGGCCGATCTGGGCGGGGCGCGCGCGCGGCGGGTGTTTTACTTCCCCACCAGCGGCCGCGCGACCGTGCTCAAGCTGCCCGTCGCCGAGAACCGCCGACTGCGCCAGGAAGAACTGGCGCTGAAGGCGCGTGCGCAATCGGCGCCGCGCTCCGGCGGTGTCGAGCTCTTCTGAGGCGGTCATGCACAAATCGCCGATACGGGTCGTTGTGGTCGATGACAGCGCGCTGATGCGCCGCATGCTGCAGGCATCGCTTGAGCGCGAGGGCGATATCGAGGTGGTCGGCCTTGCCGCCGACACGGTGGAGGGGCGACAGCTGATCCGCGCCCAGAACCCGGACGTCATCACACTGGATGTGGAAATGCCGGGCATGAACGGCATCGCCTTTCTTGAAAAGATCATGGAGCTGCGCCCGACGCCGGTGATCATGGTTTCAAGCCACACCGCGCGCGGCACCGAAACCGCGCTCGAGGCGTTGGCGATCGGGGCGGTGGATGCGCTGGCAAAACCTGCCGGGGCTGACGGGATTGCCGCTTGGGGGCCGATTTTGCGACGCGCCGTGCATGGTGCGGCAGGCGCGACCGTGCGCCGCCGGGCACCGGCCTCGCAACGGCGGGCGCCGGCAGCACCCGCGGCCCCGACCAAACCTGCCGCTGCAACCAGCCGCCGGGTGGTGGCGATCGGCGCCTCCACCGGCGGGGTGGGCGCCCTCAGCGATATTTTCCGCGAGCTTTCCGTCGGGCTGTCGCCGATTGTGATCACCCAGCATATGCCGCCCGGCTACACCACGCGCTTTGCCAAGCGGCTGGCCGCCGAAACCGGGCTCGACATTGCCGAAGCGCGCGATGGCGAAGCGCTCAGCGCCGGCGCGGTGCGCATTGCACCGGGCGACCGGCATCTTGAGCTGGTGCGCAGCGGCGCGGGGCTGGCCACCCGGCTGGGCGGCACCACCCCGGTTACGGGGCATTGCCCCTCGGTCGACACGCTCTTTTTCAGCGCCGCCACCGCCGCGGGCAACCAGGCGCTCGGCATTATCCTGACCGGCATGGGCCGCGACGGCGCGGAAGGTCTGCTGGCCATGCAGCGCGCCGGGGCGACCTGCCTGGGCCAGGTTGCCGACAGCTGCGTGGTCTATGGCATGCCCAAAGCCGCCCGGGCCCTGGGTGCTGTGTCTCGCGAACTTTCGCTCAGCGCCCTGGCCGGTTGCATCCGCGATCACAGCCGCGCGCGGCTCACCGTTGGCCCCAACGCCTGACCCGACCCCTCAAGGAGACCGAAAATGCCTGCCGCAAAATCCCTCAAGGTGCTCGTTGTCGACGACCAGCAGACCATGCGCGGTCTGGCCCGCCAGGCGCTCAAGCAGATCGGGGTTGTCGATGTTTCACTGGCCGCGACCGGTGAAGGCGCGCTCGATGTGATGAACACCAAAATGTTCGATGTGGTGATCTCGGACCTCAACATGCCCGGGCTCACCGGGCTTGAGCTGGCCCAGAAGATCAAGGATCACCCGGTGTTCAACCGGATCCCGGTGTTTCTGGCAACATCGGACGCCTATCGCGACCAGGCCTCGGCCGATCTTGTCGACCAGTTTGTCGCAAAGCCGTTTTCGGCCGCCGACATGCGCACCGCGATCGAAGCAAGCCTTGGCGCGCTGAACTGAGCGAACGCCGCCCGGCGGATCCCTCCATTGGCGGATCCCCGTGCCGGCCGATCCCCGCGCCGGCGAGATCGGGGGTGCCCTCTTGCGCCCGGTAGCATCAGCTGCCCGGCAGGGTAACGTGCCCGCCGCGCCGAAGCAGGATCGGCCGCCGTCAATCGTCGTCGGCGGCTTCGGGCTGGATCAGCTTGATCTCTCCCTTGCGGGCCATTTCCTGAATGACCTTGATGATCTCGGCCTGCGCGGTCTCGCCCTCCTTGAGCGGCGGCGCCTGCATCGCTTCGAGATCCTCGCTCATGCGTTCGGACAGCCGCTTGGCCAGGTTGCCGAGCACGAACTCCACCACCGGCGGGTCGGTCTCCATGCCGGTTTTCAGCGCGGTCATCAGCACATCCTCGTCGACACCGCGGGTCACCGCGGCCACGTCGCGCGGGTTGAGCCGTGCGGCAATGTCGGCAAAGGTGAACATCACCCGCTGAACCTCGGCGGCAAATTCGGGCTCGTCGGATTCAAGATCGGCCAGAAACTGCTCGCGGGCCGCGCCCGAGACATGGTTCATAAGCCCGGCCAGCAGCACGGCGGGCTTCTTGCTGCCCTGCTCGCGGCTCATCACCGACAGGAACTCTTCCTCGATGACATGGCGCAGCGTCTCAAGGACTGCGGAATCAATGCGCGGCACATGCTTCATGCGCAGCACGATGGTCTGCGCCACCGTGGCCGGCAGCCGCTCCAGAATGCGCGCGGCCCGATCGGCCCGCAGCCGCGACAGGATCACGGCGCCCGCCTGGGGATGTTCGCCGGCGATGAAATTGGCAAGCGGGCCGACCGTGACCTTGCCCAGCCGGTCCCAGACGGTGGTGGCGGTCATGCCCTGCAGCTCTTCCATGATCCGGTCATAGGCCTCGCGGTCCAGCGCGCCTTCCAGGAAACGCCGGGTCGCCACCAGCCCGCCATTGATATCCTGCGCGCCCCCCATCTCGTTGAGAAACTGGGTGATGATCTGTTCGAGCATGCCCGAGGGCACCACGCCCATGGTCGTCACGATGCGCGCAAAGCGGCGCACATTGTTCTCGCCCAGCGCCTGCAGGATCGTGGCCGATTGTTCGGGCCCGAGCGCTGCGATGATGATCGCGGCCTTATGGGCATTGGTGAGCTGAACGATGCTGTGCGGCACGCCATTGATCAGCGCGACCGGGCCCTTGGGCGCCATCGGTTCAGGCTCCAGCGGGATCGGCTCCACCGGAACGGGCAGCGTTGCGTCGCTCATGTTGCATAACTCCGGACCAGCGCGCCGGCCAGCAGCGCCCAGCCATCGGCGAGCACGAAAAAGGCCAGCTTGAAGGGCAGGGAGACGATGGCCGGCGGCACCATCATCATTCCCATCGACATGAGGATCGAGGCCACCGCCAGATCGATGACCAGAAACGGCAGGAAGACCAGAAAGCCGACCTCGAAACCGCGCTGGATCTCCGAGAGCAGAAATGCCGGCACCAGCACCCCGATCCCGTCGGGCAGGGCGGCGGGTCGGTCGGCGCGGGCCGGCGCGGCCGCGCGGATGCTCTCAAGCGTGTCGGGATCGGTGCGCGCCTCCATAAAAAGGCGGAAGGGCTCAAACCCGGCCCGGAGCGCGGCCACCGGTTCGGCCTCGCCGCGCGCGAGCGGGCCCAGCCCGGCCTCCCAGGCCGCCACGAAGACGGGCTCCATCACAAACCAGGTCAAAAACAGCGCCAGGCTCACAATCATCATATTGGGCGGCGCCTGCTGCACCCCGACCGCCTGGCGCAGGATCGACAGCACCGTGACCATGAAGGGAAAGCAGGTGACCATGACAGCGATGCCCGGCGCCAGCGACAGGAGGGTGACGAGCGCAAAGAGCTGGGCAAAGCGCAGGGTCAGCGAGCCGTCGCCGCCCAGATCGAGCGTCACATCCTGGGCGGCCGCGGGCCCGGAAAAGCCCAGCCCGGCCAGGCCCAGCCCGGCAAGGCTTGCGGCCAGCAGGATCAGCCATCTGCGCACGCCCTGCGGCCCGCGGCGCAGGGCCGGGAGAGCCCGGCCGAAACCGGGCCGCAGATCGGGCCGCAGATCGGGACGCAGATCGGGGATGCGTGCGGCCCCCTCACACACCATTCGAGAGATCTTCGATCTCGGTCAGGCGCACGGCAAGCTGGCCCGAGCCGTCCTCGGCCTCCTGCAGCTCGCCCCGCGCGATCAGCCGCTCGCCGATATAGATCTCGACCGGATCCTCAAGAAGGCTGTCGAGCACCAGCACCGAATCGCGGCGCAGATTGACCAGATGGCTGACCAGCGGCCGGGCCTTGCCGACCGACACCATCACCTCGATCGGCACGCCCAAGACGCCGGTCCGGCGGGCAGGCGACTGGTCGGTCACGGTCAGCGCGGTGCCCTCCGCCCCGCCGTCCATCGCTGCATCATCGGCCATGTGCGCCGCCGCGCCGGGCTCGTCTTCACTCATCGTCGGGCTCCTCGTTCCCCATGCCATCTTCCGATCTCCCCCGCCGGCCTCCTCCCGCGCGTCTCACGCGGCCCAGAGGTCACAGACCGGGCCAGGATGCCGGCCCCGCGGCGCTGTGGGCGGCGGGCGACGCTAGCCGGCCGCGGCCCGTGTGCTTCCGAACTCCCCGGCACCCTTGTCAGGGGCGCTGCCATCGGACGCGCCGGCATCCGGGGACGCACCGGCATCCGGGGCGGCCGGCGCGGTGGCTGTTGCGGCCCCGCCCGCGCCCATTTCACTGACCCCCATTTCGCTGGCCCCCATTTTACTGGTGCCCATTGCGTCGATATGGGGGGTCAGAAGCGGCGCCAGGGCCGCACAAAGCTCGGCCGCAGCCGAGGCCGGATCGATCTCGTCAAACCCATCGGCCCAGCTCACCCGTGCGGTCAGCGCCGGGCAATCCGCGCGGCTTTCAAGGGCGACACGCTCTGCCGCGATGCCGCCGTCGCGCAGCGCGGTCTGGACCGGGGCGACCATCTCGGGATGCAGGGTCAGCCGCAGGCGCGGATCCGGCGCGCGGGCCAGAATCGCGGTCAGCCGCGCGGTGATCTCGCCGGGCAGGGCGGTGCGGCTAAGGCTGGGGGCAAGGGCGGCAAGGCTTGCGGCCAGAAGCGGGCCGAGCGCGCGTTCGGCCGCGGCGCGCGCGGCATGGCCGGTCATGGCAAAATCGGCCACCGCCTCGGCAATGCGCGCAAGCAGCAGCGTGGTCTCGGTCTCGCTTTGCGCCAGGGCCGCGGCGGCACCCTCCTCATAGCCCCGGGCATGGGCCTCGGCCGCCGCACGCGCAACCGCCTTGGCATGCTCGGCCGGATCGATGCCGGAGCCCTGCGCGGCGCCGTTGCGCTTTGACCCGCGCGCCCCGGATCCTGCGCCAGGTCGTGCGCCAGGTCCTGCGCCGGGCCGGCCGGCGGCCGCATCCTCGGACTGATCGGGCTCGAAATCCTCAAGACCAAAGGCCGCCGACCTCATGCCGCTTCCTCCTCGTCAAGATTGGCGCCGCTTTCAAGCCAGCTGCGCAAAAGATCGACGGTCTCTTCGGGCTTGTCCTGGATCATTCCGCGCAGAAGCAGCATATGCGGCAGGTTGTCATGCTCCTCTGGCGCGATGATCTCCTGCGCGGCCTCCAGCGAGGCGCCAAGCGCGGCATCGGCGCTGGCAATGGCGGTGCCGTCGGGACCGGTGAGCGTGCCATCCACGCCCGGCGCGACCTCGCCCAGCGGTGCGGGCAGCGCACCGCGCGCCGCAGTGGCCGCACCGCCCGCCAGCATCGGGCGCAGCACGAAGAGGCCGAGCGCCAGGGCCACCAGCGCCAGCACGCCAAGCTGGATCAGGGTCATTGCATTGAGCGCGAGAAGATCGGCAAAGCCCGGCTCGACCGCGGGCCCAAGATCGGGCCCGGGGGTGAATTCCAGGCTTGCCACCGTCACCACATCGCCCCGGGCCTCGTCAAAGCCGATCGCGGATTTGACCAGGGTTTCGAGCTGGGCGAGCTCGGCATCCGGGCGGGGCGCGACAACCGTCAGGCCATCGGGTCCCGTCGTCTCGACCCCGTCGACCAGCACCGCCACCGAGACCCGCCGCACATCGCCGGGCATCTTGATGCGCTCGCGTCGGATCTCGGAGATCTCGAAATTGATCCGCTCGCGGCTCTCGGCCGTCTCGCGCCTGGTGCCCTGGCCGGGATCGGTGTCGGCGGCATCGGGCAGGTTGGAGGCGATGGTCAGCCCGGCGGTATTGGTGCCCTCGGCCGTCTCGCTGCTTTCCTCGGTTTCGGTGGAGATCGCCACCCGGCTATCAGGGTCGATCACCCGCTCGGAGATGGTTTCGGTCTCCATCACCACATCGACCGTGACCTCGACCACCGCCTTGCCCGGCCCGACCCGCGCGGCCAAAAGCCGCTCAAGCTTGAGCCGCAGCGCCGCGGCCCGGTCGGTGCCGTCAAGCCCCGGTGCGGTGCCCGGCGTCTCTTCGCCCGCGCGCAGGATCACCCCGGCCGTGCTGTCGATCACCGTCACCGATTGCGGGGTCAGCCCGGCCACCGCCGAGGCGACAAGATAGCGCGCAGCCTCGGCCTGGGCGGCATCGACCGGACCGGCCCGCCCGGTCAGAATCACGCTCGCCGTCGGCTGGCTGGCGCGCTGAAAGGGCCGCCGCTGGGGGTTGGCGACATGCACCCGGGCCGCCCGGATCCCCGGCGCGGCGATGAGCGTGCGGGCAAGCTCACCCTCCTTGGCGCGCCAATAGGTGGCGTCAAACATCTCCGAGGTCGTGGAAAAGCCCGAAATGCTGTCCAAAAGCTCATACCCGGCCGGGCCGGTCGCCGGCAGGCCCTCGGCCGCCAGGCCCAGCCGCAGCCGGTCGCGCTCCCCGTCGGGCACATAGATCGCCTGGCCGCGCAGCTCATAGGTCACCCCGCGGCCATCGAGCGCGGCCACCACCTCGGCCGCGGCCGGCGGGTCGAGCCCGGCATAAAGCAGCGACATGGAGGGCGCTGCGGCCACCCGCACCAGCCAGACCAGCACGGCGATGAGCCCAAGCACGGAAAGAGCCAGCACCAGCCTTTGGCGCGGCTCCATCGCTTGCCAGATCGATACCAGTCGCTCCAAGGGATCGTTCGCATCCGTGCCCGAAAAGCCGTTCTGGCCTCCCTTCAGGCTTCGCGATGATCGACCCCGCGTACTTAACATTAAGTTAGTTCCTCGCCTCTAGGTCTCGCTTTGTTCGAGGAAAGCGGGGCACGACCCATGGCCGATGTGGTCGCCGAGGATATCGAAGACCCACCTGAGAAGAAGGGGGGCAAGGCGGGGCTGCTGATCGGCCTGCTGGCCGCCATCGCGCTTGGCGCAGGCGGCTTCTTTGTGACCTATTCGGGGCTGCTTGGCGGGTCCGAGCCGGATCCCGACGCGCCGCCTGCGCGTGAGGTTATCCCCTTGGAGGAGATCGCCTTTCTCAAGCTCGACCCGGTGCGCGTGTCGCTTGGGCGCAATGCCCGCGCGCGGCATCTGGAAATGACGGCCGAGCTTGAGGTGGCCCCGGCGCATGAGGCCGATGTCATCATCCTCAAGCCACGGATCCTGGATGTGGTCAACACCTATCTGCGGGCGGTCGAGGTGCGGGATCTGGAGGATCCGGGCGCCCTGCCGCGCATCCGCGCCCAGCTCTTGCGGCGCATCCAGATCGTCACCGGCCAGGGCCGGGTGCGCGATCTTCTGATCACCGAATTCGTTCTGAACTGAGAAAAAAGGGGCGCGCGATGGCGTTGATTGCAGATGGGCTGGTCATTGCCGCGGCCCTGACGGCGGCAGTCTACTGCATGGTGCTGGCGCGCCGCATCCGCCGGCTGGCAAGCCTCGATGGCGGGCTCGGCCAGGCCATCGCCCAGCTCAACCGTCAGGTCGACGGCATGCAGGAGGCGCTGGGCGCGGCCAAGCGCGCCTCGGGGGCGTCGATGCGCGATCTGCGCAACCTGACCGCGCGGGCCGAGGCCGCGGCCGGCCGGCTCGAGCTGCTCTTGGCCAGCCTGCATGCAACCGAACGCGCCGCAGAACGGGATGCCGAGCGTGATGCTGCCCGGGATGCCGCACGTGATGCCGCGCGTGATGCCGCACGGGGCACAGACCGCGCCGATAAGCGCACCAGCGGGCGCACAAACGGGCGCACAAACGGGCATGGCACCGCGCGCGGCGACCGGATCCACGAGCGAGAGAGCGACCCGGCATCCCCGTCAGCAGCAGACCGGGGCACAAGACGCGATCCCGCCGCAGCACAGGCCAAGTCGCGCACTGCGGGGCCGGGTCAGGTGAAGGGCCAAGTCACGGGCCAAGTCACGGGTCAGGCGGCCAACGACAAAGGCGCGGGCGCGCCGGTGGCGGTCGATCCGCTGCGACAGCGGCTGCGTGAAATCCTGGGCGGGGA
>JBCBKN010000081.1:0-14045 GCA_038521775.1 Pseudomonadota bacterium
CGACCGTTGTCGCAATACTTCTTGTGCTCGGTCTGGCGCTGCTTGCGGTCATGCGCTGGCGGAGCGCCGGCGACCAGACCCAGGGGCTGGCCGATGCCACGCGGGAGGAGCGCAATGCCGCCCGCAGGCTGGGTTTCGCGCCGCGGCCCGAGCAGGATCCGCTGGAGGCGGTGAGTGACCCGCGCCTTGCCGCAATGGGCGTGGTCGTGGCCATGGCCGAGATCGACGCGCCGCTTGATGGCGATGAGATCGACCAGCTTGTGGTCGAGGCACAGGTCACCTTCGACATCGACAAGCAGACCGCCGACAGCCTGGTCGTGGTGGCGGTCTGGCTCTTGCAGCGGGCGACCGACCGGATGGATCTGATCGCCCGTCTCTCGACGGTCGTGGCGGCCCGGGCCGGTGGCCAGGCCGCGCCTGACCTGCTGCGCATGGCGGGTGCTGCGGCCACCTTTGCCGGACCTGCTGATCGCGAGGCCGAGGATGCGCTGGAGGTGATCCGACAGGCCTTCGGCGTGAATGCCTAGGCGCGACCGGCTCGACAAGCTGCTCGTCGATCGCGGGCTTGCGCCCAGCCGGGCGCGGGCCGCGGCGCTAATCCGGGCCGGCATGGTGGCGGTGGACGGGCAGCCGGCCACCCGCCCGGCCCAGACCGCCGGGCCTGCACGGATCGAGCTTACCGGCGATCCCTGCCCCTGGGTGTCGCGCGCCGCCCTCAAGCTGGTGCATGCGCTGGATGTCTTCGGGTTGACGCCGGCCGGCACTGCCCTCGATATCGGCGCCTCGACCGGCGGGTTCACCGAGGTTCTGCTGGCGCGGGGGGCGGCGCATGTCCATGCAGTGGATGTCGGTCACGGCCAGCTCGACCCGCGCCTTGCCGCCGATCCGCGCATCAGCCTTTACGAACGTCTCAACAGCCGCGATCTTGACCCCGGTCTGATCCCGCCCGTGGACTGGATCACCTGCGATGTCTCGTTCATCGGGCTGGAAAAGGCGCTGCCCCCGGCGCTGGCCCTGGCGCGCCCCGGGGCCTGGATGGTGGCCCTGATCAAGCCGCAATTCGAGGTTGGGCCGCAGGGTGTCGGCAAGGGGGGTCTGGTGCCGCCCGGGCCGCTGCATGATGCGGTGCGGGCGCGCATTGCGGCCTTTCTGACCGGTGCCGGCTGGCATGTGGCCGGCGAGGCGGCAAGCCCGATCGCCGGCGGCGATGGCAACCGGGAATATCTGATCGCGGCACAGGCGCAGGCTTGATCGGATCGCGATTCGCCCGCAGCCTGCGCGGCAAGGGAGGCGCGCATGGCTGAGATCGACCGTATCGTTGCGGGTCACTACACATCCGGCACGCTGCTGGCGCGGATCGAGGATGGGCTGGCGGCGCGCGGCCTCACGCTGGCCCAGGCCAGCGCGGCGGATCTCAAATCGGTCGACGAGTTTCATATCGGCGGGCTGGTTGCAACCGACGCGCTCTTGGCGCAGATCCCGCTTGCGCCCGGCATGCAGGCGCTCGATATCGGCTGCGGCATCGGCGGCACGGCGCGTCTGCTTGCCGGGCATGGGCTGGATGTGGACGGGGTCGACATCACGCCGGAATTTGTCGACACCGCAAGGCAGCTTGCCGATCTGCTCGATGTGCCGGGCCGCTTTGCGGTTGCCAGCGCGCTCGACCTGCCCTTTGAAAGTGAACGCTTCGATCTGGTGACCATGCTGCATGTCGGCATGAACATTCCCGACAAACCGCGGCTTTTTGCCGAAGCGGCGCGGGTGCTTCGCCTGGGCGGCACCTTTGCGGTCTATGACATCATGCTCGACGAGGAGGGGCCGATCACCTTTCCCTTGCCCTGGGCAAGCGCGCCGGAGGGGTCCTATCTGGCCCCGCCTGGCGCCTACAGCTTTGCCGCGGCCGCGGCCGGC
Source organism: Pseudomonadota bacterium (assembly GCA_038521775.1). Taxonomy (GTDB): domain Bacteria; phylum Pseudomonadota; class Alphaproteobacteria; order Rhodobacterales; family Rhodobacteraceae; genus J013. Next base: position 1,912 of record JBCBKN010000081.1, read on the forward strand.
TTCTCGGTTGCGGCCACGCGGCCCCGGGGCGATTTTGCGCGCGCCTTCTTTGCCAAGCTGACCGCGCAGATGGCCCAGTCGGGCCCGCCCCCGGTGGGGCTGCCGCTGATCATGGGCGAAGACGCAGCGGTGAAGATCGCCAATATGATGCGCAATCTGAAGGAACGGCGCTATCAGCCCGTCGAGATGATTCTGCGCAAGGGGTGAAGGGGGAATGCGCCATGGGGCTTGAAACGCTCGATCACGTCAATATCCGCACAGCCGATGTCACGGCCCTTGCCAACTGGTACGCCCGGGTTCTGGGCCTGGAGCGCGGGCCGCGGCCGGAGTTTCCGTTTCCCGGCGCATGGCTTTATGCCGGGGCGCGGGCGGTCGTTCATCTGGTTGGTGTGCCGGAAGCGCCGGGCGCGGACCCGGCCGATCTGAAGCTTGAGCATTTTGCCTTTTCGGCCAGCGGGCTGGCGGCGTTTCGCGCCCGGCTGGACGCTGCGGGCGTGGCGCATGATCTGGTGGCCGTCACCGGGGCCTTGGCCGCCGGCGTCGTGGATCTGGTTCAGCTCAATCTGCGCGATCCCGACGGAAATCACATCCATGTCGACTTTCCCGCCGATGAGGCACGTGCCCTGGGTCTGATCGGGGGCTGAGCCGGCGCACGGCCCGCCTGTGGCAGGTTCGGGACGCCTCCGGCGGGAGTATTTTGGCCAAGAAGAAGGGCCGGGGGGTCGTGCTGTTCGGGATGGGGTTGGGTGGGCCCCGGGGCCGGGCCGGGTCTAGCCGCGCACGAAGCCCAGGATCTCATAGGTGCGCGCCAGGATCGGATCGGCAATCGCGGCGGCGCGCTCGGCCCCCGCGCCCAGGATGCGGTCGATTTCGGCCGGATCGTCGCGCAATTCGCGCATCCTGGCCGAGATCGGGGTGATCTTTTCGACCGTCAACTCGGCCAGCCGGGGCTTGAAGGCACCGAATTGCTGCCCGGCGAACTCCGCAACCACGGTCTCGGGCGCCATATCGGCGAGCGCTGCGTAGATGTTGACGAGATTGCGCGCCTCGGGCCGCTCGACCAGCCCGTCGATTGTCTCGGGCAGCGGGTCGGGATCGGTCTTTGCCTTGCGGATCTTCTGGGCAATGGCATCGGCATCGTCGGTCAGGTTGATGCGGCTCATATCCGAGGGGTCGGATTTCGACATTTTCTTGGTGCCGTCGCGCAGGCTCATCACCCGCGTTGCGGCCCCCTCGATCATCGGTTCGGTGAGGGGAAAGAACCCCTCGGCCCCGTAATCGAGGTTGAACTTGGTGGCGATGTCGCGGGCCAGTTCCAGATGCTGCTTTTGATCCTCGCCCACCGGCACATGGGTGGCGTGATAGACCAGGATGTCGGCGGCCATGAGCGTGGGATAGGCAAAGAGGCCCAGCGACGCGCCCTCGCGGTCTTTCCCGGCCTTTTCCTTGAACTGGGTCATGCGGCTCATCCAGCCCATCCGCGCGACGCAGTTGAAGATCCAGGCAAGCTCGGCATGGGCATGGACCTGGCTTTGATTGAAGAGGATCGAGCGTGCCGGGTCGAGCCCGCAGGCGATGAAGGCCGCCGCCAGCTCGCGCGTGGCCGCGCGCATCCCCTCGGCGCCGGACCAGGTTGCGGTGATCGCATGCAGATCGACCATGCAATATATGGTCTCGAAATCCGCATCCTGCATGGCCACAAAGCGCTTCACCGCGCCCAGGTAATTGCCCAGGGTCAGCCCGCCAGTGGGCTGCACGCCTGAAAAGACGCGCCGCGTGTGGGTCGGCTCGCTCATCCCTGCACTCCTCTTGCCCGGGGATGCGCGCTTATCGCCAAGCCTGGCCGGGCCGTCAACAGCCTGCCAAAGCGTCGCACCCCCGGCCGTGCCGCGTTGCGCGGGCTTTCATGCCGCGGCCGAAGCCCCTAGCGTGCGCGGATGTCCAGTCCGCCGCCGCCCAGCGGTCTTCCGCGTATCCCCCGGCAACCGACCTTGCCACCCGTGCCGGCCAGCCTGTGGCTGCTGGTTGGGGCCATGGGGCTCATCGAGGGGGTGTTGAGCATTGCCGATCGCGACATCATCGGCTCGCCGATGTGGCGGTATCTGGCACTTGAATATGGCGCGTTCTGGGACCTGATTTTCGACGATCTCGCCGATCCGGTCTGGCCCTATCAGGGGCTGGCAATGTTCCTCACCCATGCGCTCCTGCATGGCGATCTGGCGCATTACGTGCTCAACAACGTGATCCTGCTGGCCGTCGGCAAACTGCTTGCCGGCGTCGTGGGGCCGTTTCGGGTGATTTTGCTGTTTGCGATCTCGGCCGTTGGCGGGGCGTTGGTCTACGGGCTGATCGCGGCGACCGATGCGCCGATGGTCGGGGCCTCGGGCGCGGTCTTCGGCTTCATCGGCTTTTGGAAGCAGGTGGAGTTTCGCATTCGCCTGCGCCGGGGGCTGAGCCTGCGGCCCATTGGCGGGATGGTCGTCGCCCTGGCTCTGGCCAATCTCGTCGTCTATTTCCTGCTTGACGGGCGTATGGCCTGGGAGGCGCATCTGGGCGGGTTTCTGGCCGGCTGGCTGATGGGCTGGGTCTGGCGCCCGGTCAGCCGCGACGGCGCAGCGCTGCCATGATCTCGCGCGGGGTGAGGGCGCGCAGGGCCAGGCAGGCCGCGGCATAGGCCGCGATGCCGCCGCCGACCAGCAGCAACAGGGCCGCATAGCGCCAATAGGCGACAGCCAGCGGGGCGGCGAGCGCCCAGGCCAGTGCGGCCACGGCCGCGCCCATGGTGAGCGCGGCAAGGGCGAGCCGCGGCAGGCGGCGGGCAAGCTGCGGATCGATCCGCGTTTCGGGCCCGATGCGTCGCGCGCCGCGCCAGAGCAGCGCCAGATAGACCCAGGCCGCCGCCGTGGTCGCCAGGGCCGATGCCAGATAGCCGATCACCGGGGCCAGCCCGATCGCCAGCGCGGCATTGACCAGCATCACCCAGAGCGCGAGGCGAAACGGCGTCTTCGTGTCCTCGCGCGCGAAATAGACCGGCTGCACCACCTTTTGCAGCACAAAGGCAGGCAGACCGGCGCCATAGATCGCAACGGCCAGCGCCGTCTCGGCGACATCACTTGGCCCGAACGCGCCGCGCCCGAAGAGCGCCGCCACCAGCGGCCCGGGCACGACCATCAGCGCCACGGCCGCGGGCAGGGTCAGGGCCAGCGAGATTTCGGCCGCGCGGTTGATCGCATCGCGCGCGCCCGGGGCATCGGCCGCCTGCAGCCGCCGGGTGAGCGCGGGCAAAAGCACGATGCCCACCGCAACGCCCACCACCCCAAGCGGCAGCTGGTAGAGCCGGTCGGCCAGGTAAAGCCAGGCGACCGCGCCATCGAAATGGCTGGCCACCTGGCGGCCGACGACAAGGTTGATCTGGACTACCCCGCCCGCCAGCGCCGCGGGCAGGGCGACGGCCGCAAGCCGCGACAGCCCCGGTGTCCAGCGCGGCCGGCGCAGCCGCAGCGGATAGCCGGCATGGGCGGCGGCCCGCCAGACCAGCGCGAGCTGCGCGCCCCCCGCGATCAGCACCCCGACCACCAGAAAGCGCCCATGGGTGAGCCCCTGCAACGCGTCATCGGCCGCCAGCGCCTCGGCCAGGATCAGCGCGGCGATCAGGATCAGGTTCAAAAGCGCGGGTGCCGCCGCGGCCGCCGCAAACCGTCCGGTCGCGTTCAGCACCCCCGACAGAAGTGCCGCAAGCGAAATGAACAGGATATAGCCAAAGGCGATTCGGGCGAGGCTGGTGGCAAGCTCAAAGCGTTGATCGCCGGCAAACCCGCTGGCCAGACCCAGCACAAGCCAGGGCATGGCCAGGGTCGCCACCAGCGTGAGCAGGACCAGAAGCGCCGCGAGCGCGGCAAACGCCTCCTCGGCAAAGCCCTTCGCATCCGTGCCCTCTTCCAGCCGGCGGGCAAACATCGGCACGAAGGCGGTGTTGAAGGCGCCCTCAGCAAAGAACCGGCGAAAGAGGTTGGGCAGGGTGAATGCGACCACAAAGGCCTGCGCCACCGGGCCCGCGCCCAGAAAGGCCGCCATCAGAATGTCGCGGGCAAAGCCCAGCACGCGGCTTGCCATGGTCCAGCCGCCGACGGTCAGAAATCCCGCGACCAGCCCGATCGGGTCGCGCTTGGGCGCGGGGCCCGGCGCTGTGGTCACGGCAGGCTCATCCGGTCTGCGCGCCGCGCTCGACCACCCGGGCCAAACGCTCCTCGATCGCGCGGCGCTTGGCCTCCGACAGGATCTTCAGCCCGAAGAGATCCTTCACGTAGAAAACATCGACCGCCTGGGCGCCATAGGTCGCGACCACCGCCGACGAGATTGCGATATTGGCCGCCGCCAGGGTCCGCGTCAGATCGTAAAGCAGACCCGGCCGGTCGCGCGCGCTGACCTCGACGATGGTGAAGATGTCCGAGCCGTCATTGTCAAAGACCACCCGGGTGGGCACGGTGAAATCGCGCACCCGCTTTTTGATCTTGTCGCGGGTCTTGAACTCCTCCCGCGCGACCACCTCACCCTTGAGCGTGCGCTCCACGATGCGGCGCAGCCGGTCGAGCCGTTCCTTCTCATAGGGCTTGCCGTCATGGTCCTGCACCCAGAAGACCGAGGTTGCATAGCCATCCGAGGTCGTGTGGCTGCGCGCATCGACGACATTGGCGCCGGCAATGGCCAGCGCGCCCGAGAGCCGCGCAAAGATGCCGGGGTGATCTTCCATGTAAAACACCGCGCGCGTAGCGTCGCGTGCAGGGTCGGGCGTGATCTGGGCGGCAATTTCGCCGGAAAGCACCGCCTCGTCGAGCTCGGCAAAGAGGATCTGGGTGTCGGTGTCAAAGCCCAGCCAATAGCCGGTGTAATGCCGCTCCAGCTCTTCGGTGACCGATGCCGCCGAGGCGCGCTGCGCATAGATCTCGGCAAAGGCGGTCTTGGCCGCAGCCTCGCGCGCCGCGCGGCTGGAAATGTCGGCATCGCCGGTCAGCTCGGCCTTTGTCGCGCGGTAAAGCTGGCGCAAAAGCTGCGCCTTCCAATTGTTCCAGACCCCTGGGCCGACCCCCTTGATGTCGCAGACCGTGAGCAGCAGGAGAAGCTTCAGACGCTCCTGCGTTTTCACGATATGGGCAAAATCGCGCACGGTGTGCGGGTCGGAGATGTCGCGTTTCTGGGCCACGTCGGACATCACCAGATGGTGGCGCACCAGCCAGGCCACCAGCTCGGCCGTGCCGGCATCGACGCCCATGCGGGCGCAGACGGCGCGGGCCATCTTTTCACCCAGCTCCGAATGATCGCCAGGCCGGCCCTTGCCCACATCATGCAAGAGCAGCGCAAGCGACAGGACCAGCCGGTCGATGCCGCCCTTGAGGATTGACGAGGCGATGGGCAGGTCTTCGGTCAGCGCGCCTTCCTCGATCTGGTGCAGGATCGACAGGCAGTTGAGCGTGTGTTCGTCGACCGTGTAATGGTGGTACATATTGAACTGCATCAGGCAGACGATCTCGCCGAATTCGGGCACAAACGCGCCCAGCGCCCCGGTCTCATTCATCCGCCGCAGCGCCCGCTGCGGGTCTTCGACATCGGCCAGAAGCTCAAGGAAGATGGCCACGGCCTCGGGATCGCAGCGCAGCGCCTCGATCTGCGCGGTGCTTGCCGCGGCGCGGCGCATCGCATTGGGGTGCAGGCGCAGACCGCTGCGCTGGCCTTCGCGAAACAGCCGCAGCAGGAGCGCCGGGGTTTCGGAAATCGCCGCCCGGTCGTCGAAGTCGAGCCGCCCGTCGCGTTCGACAAAGCCCGGCTCGAGCCTGGGCGCGATGCCGAAGGCCCGGCGCAGACGCGGGATCAGCGCCGGGCGGCTTTTGACATGGCGCGCCTCCAAAAGCGCACAGAAGATGCGGGTCAGATCGCCCACATGCTTGGCATGGGTGAAATAGGCCTGCATGAAGATCTCGACCGCGCGCCGGCCGTTTTCGGCCCGATACCCCATGGCCGAGGCCATCTCGACCTGCATGTCGAAGGTCAAAAGCTCGTTTGCCCGACCCGACAGCCGGTGAAGATGGCTGCGCACCGACCACAGGAAGGCCTCGGCGGCATTGAAGATCGCGACCTCCTCTTCGGTGAAGACGCCGCGGGCGACAAGCTCCTCGGGCGTGCCGGCGCGGTAGAGATATTTCGCGATCCAGTAGAGGGTCTGAAGGTCGCGCAGGCCGCCCTTGCCCTCCTTGACATTGGGCTCGACCAGATAGCGCGAGCCCCCGTGCCGGCGGTGCCGCTCATCGCGCTCGGCCAGCTTGGCCTCGACGAATTCCGGCCCGGTGCGCGAGAAAAGCTCCGTCCAGAGCCGCGTTTCCAGCTCGTCGGCCAGCACGGCCTCGCCGGTCAGGTAGCGCCGTTCCAGAAGGGCGGTGCGGATGGTGATGTCCTCACGCGCCAGGCGCAGGCAGTCATCGACGGTGCGCACGGCATGGCCGACCTTGAACCGCAGATCCCAGAGCATGTAGAGCACGGTTTCGATGACGCTCTCGCCCCAGGCGGTCTGCTTGTAGGGGGTGAGGAAGAGAAGATCGACATCCGAGAAGGGCGCCATCTCGCCCCGGCCATAGCCGCCCGTGGCCAGCACGGCCATATGTTCGGATTTGGTGGGGTTCGGCCGGGGGTGCAGCCAGGTCTGCGCCACGGTGGCCGCTTCGATCACGATCGCATCGGTGAGCCAGGTGAAGCTTGCCGCGGCCGCCGGGCCGTCGCTGGGCTGCCTGCCAAGCGCGTCGAGGATCGCCTGGCGTCCCCTGTGCAGCGCGCTGCGCAGATGTTCGACGGCCGCACGGCGCAGCGTTTCGCTTTGAGGCCCGCGCGCCATCGTCTGGGCCATCTGGGCGTGAAGCGCCTGGGGGTCGATGATCTCCTCGGCGGGCAGGACCAGGCGGCCCGGGGGCGGTGCGCGCCGCAGATGCGCCGGTGCGGCCTGCGCGGCCGCAGGCTCACCCGGAGGGGCGGTCGAAGCGTCTTGGTGCCGGATCGCGGACGGTGAAGCCATCCTCTGTCACCTCCATCACCGCAAGGGCGCGGTCGATCATCCCGTCGCGGCGAAGCCTGAAGATCCCGTTGACACCGGCAAACCCGCTGGGATTGACCAGATTTTCCACCGCAAAGGGCCGGCTGTCCTGTGCTGCGCGCGCATCGCGGATCAGCGCCCCGACAGCGGCGATGCCGTCATAGGCAAGGCCTGCAATCGGTGCGGGGTTGGTGCCATAGGTTGCAAGATAGCGTTGGGAGAACGCGTCAAACAGCGCCGGGTCGGGGGCCACGAACCAGCCGCCCTGCAGCGCCGCCTCGGTGCTGGTCGCTGGTCCGTTCCACTGGCCCAGCCCCAGATAGCGGGTCGCGCGCGGCGAGACGTTGTAATAGTTGAGAAACGCCCCTGCCGAGACCAGCCCCTGCCCGCCTTCGGGAATGGCCACGGCCTCGGCGCTGTGCTCGGCCGCATAGACCTGGCTGCGGTCCTGAATGCCCTGAAAGCTGCGCGGATAGTCGATGGCGGTCAGCACGGTCAGCCCATGCCTGGCCGCGGCCTGGCGCAGCGCCTGTGCCGCGACCTGGCCCGACGGGGTGCGCGGATAGAACAGGCCCAGACTGCCGATGCCCTGGCTGGAGGCATAGCTGAGCAGCCGGTCGGCCTCGGTCGCGGCGGTCTGGCCCAGCAGGAACACGTTCTTGCCGGCAACCGAGGGTGTGGTCGAGAAGGTCAGCACATTGATGCCGGCCTGATCGGCCACCGGGCCGACGGCCTGGGCAACCGTGCCAAAGAGCGGTCCGACGATGATCTGCACGCCATCGGCAACCGCCCGGGTCGCCGCCTCGCGGGCACGGGTGGGATCGCCCGCCGTGGCATAGATTTTGAGATCGATCGCCGCACCGGTCAGATCGGCCTGGGCCAGGCGGGCGGCGTTCACCAGGCTTTGCGCGACCCGCACACGGTTCTCATCGGCCGCATTCAGGGGAACGAACAGGCCCACCTTCACCGGCCCGCCGGGCGTTGCGGGGGCCTGGCGCGGCGCCTCGGTCGTTGTGCTGCGCGGCTGGGCCGCGGGCTCTTGCTCGGTACAGGCAGAGAGCGCCAGCACCGCACAGGCCAGCGCCATTGCGCCGCGGCGCATTGGAGAAACCGCCAGACGGATGAGCATGCGCATGTGACCCTCGCAGTTTTTTGCTCGTTTGGGTAGTGTCGCGGCACCCTAAGCCGGGTTGTGATCCAAGTAAACGACGGGACCGGCGCGATGTCCGAGGAGTCCTCCGCAAACCCCGATCCGACCGATGACGCGGCGCGCCCGCCATCGGCGCTGGCGGCCGGGCTCTATCTGGTGGCCACCCCCATCGGGGCGGCCGATGATGTCAGCCTGCGGGCCCTGGCAGTGCTGCGCGCGGCCGATGTGATTGCCGCCGAAGACACAAGGCGGGCGCGCAAGCTGCTGGAGATCCACGGCATCGGCCTGGCCGGCCGGCGGTTGATCCCCTATCACGACCATAATGGCCCCGCGCAGCGCCCGGCGCTGCTTGCCGCGCTGGCGGCGGGCCAGACCGTGGCACTGGTCTCGGATGCCGGCACGCCGCTGATCGCCGATCCGGGCTACCGGCTGGTCGAAGCCGTGCTCGATGCCGGGCATCCGGTGCACGCCGTGCCCGGCGCGTCGGCGGTTCTGGCGGCGCTGTCGGTTGCCGGGCTGCCGACCGACCGGTTCCTTTTTGCAGGGTTTCCGCCGCCCAAACCCGCCGCACGGGCGCGGTTTCTGGCCGATCTGGCGACGCTTCCGGCCACGCTGGTGCTCTATGAGGCGCCGCGCCGGGTCTCGGCCACGCTGGGCGACATGGAAGCGGCGTTCGGTGCCGAGCGTCCCGCGACGCTTTGTCGTGAGCTGACCAAACGGCATGAGGAGGTCCGCCGCGGCAGCCTGGGCGCGCTGGCCCGGGCCTATGAGGGTGCGGAACCGCCGCGCGGCGAGATCGTGCTGGTCATCGGCCCGCCTGCCGAAACACCCGTCGAGGCAGAGGATCTCGACGATGCCCTGCGCGCGGCGCTGGCGCGGATGTCGCCAAAGGATGCGGTGCGCGAGGTGGCGCGTCTGACCGGCGCGCCGCGCCGCGATGTCTATGCCCGGGCGTTGGAGATCGGGCGCGAATGAGACCGGGGCTGCGCCATCAGACCGGGCTGGCCGCCGAGGAGATCGCCGCGCGCGCCTATCAGGCCCGCGGTGCAAAGGTCCTTGCGCGGCGTTGGCGCTGCCGAGCCGGCGAGATCGATTTGATTGTCGAGGAGGCGGGCTGCCTCGTCTTTGTCGAGGTGCGGGCGCGGCGCAGCCTGGCCGAAGCCGCAACCTCTCTGTCGCCGCGAAAACTGGCCCGCATTCTGGGGGCGGCGGCGGCCTGGATGTCGGCGCAGAACCTCTCGCCCGACCAGAACATGCGCGTGGATGCGGCGCTGATCGACCGGGCCGGGCAGGTCGAGATCGTGGAGAATGCGACGCTTTGAAGCCGCCGCTTTCCGGCCGTTGCGCGAATCGACGAAGCGGCTAGGGTCGCCGCACGCAGACCTCAAAAAGCATGCGCGCGGGGGATACATTGATGACGGGCGGGCGTTTTCCCAAGACCGAACCGATGATTGCCAACCCCTACCCCGATGCGGGCTGGGGCGAGATCACCGCGTTTCGCTATCTCGACGATCTGCATCTCTGCCGGGCGGTCGAGGCGATCCCTCTGTCAGGCGGGCGCGCCTCAGAATACATCGTCGCGCAAAGCTACAGCTGCGCTTACAAGTTGGACGGCGCGGAGAAGACCCTGACCGTGCCGGCCGGCATGCTGACCGATCTGGCATCGGTTCCCAGCTTGGGCCGGATCGTCGTGGGCCGGGTGGGCAATCATCTGGAGGCGGCAATCCTGCATGACTTCCTCTTCATTGCCTGGCAGTTCGTCGAGGGGCGCGGCGCGCGCTACAGCGATTTTCGCTTTTCCAACGCGCTGATGCTGGCGGCCATGGAGGCAGCCGATGTCAGCTGGCTGACCCGGCAATCCATCGACCTTGCGATCTCAAGCTGGCTGGGCCGCCGCTCCTATGACGAAAACGACCGTGCAAATGGCACAACCCTGTTCGTGACCCTGCCCTAAGCGGCGGCTGGCCCTGTCGGCTGCCGGCCCGGCTAACTGTTCAGATAGGTCGGCAGCCAGAGCGTGACGACCGGAAAGGCAAGCAGCAGGGCCACCCGCAACAACTCGGCCAGAAAGAAGGGCATAACCCCCAGGAAGGTCTCGCGCATCGGCGTGTCCTTGGCCAGCGCCGAGATCACGAAGACATTCATGCCCACCGGCGGCGTGATCAGCCCAAGCTCGACCACAATCAGCGCAAGGATCCCGAACCAGATTTTCAGATCCTCGGTCGACATGCCAAAGCCCGCCATCTCGGCCGTGGCATAATCGCCGCCATTGATCTCCACCAGCACCGGCCAGAAGAACGGGATGGCCAGCAGGATCATCGACAGGCTGTCCATCAGGCAGCCCAGAAAGATCAGCGCGGCCAGCAGGATGATCAGCACGGTGAGCGGCTCAAGCCCCGACCCCGCCATCCATTCGGCAATCGCCTGCGGAACCCCGCCGCGCGACATGAAGATCTTGAGCATCTCGGCGCCCAGCACGATCAGATAGATCATGCCGGTGGTCTTGGCGGTCGAGAGCAGCGCCTCGCCCAGACCCGCAAAGCTCAGGCTGCCCCGCAAGAGCCCATAGACAAAGACCAGGAACACGCCGATTGCGCCGGCCGGGGTGGGGTTGAAAAAGCCGCCATAGATGCCGCCGATGACCAGGCCGAAAATCACCAGCACCGGCAAGACGCCCAGCGTCGCCGACAGAAACTCGGCCCGCGAGATCCGGTCGCCGCGCGGCCCGGCCTGCGGGCGCACCAGCACATAAACGCCGATGGTCGCAATGAAGAGGAAGACCGCAATGATGCCGGGCAAAAGGGCTGCGGCAAACATGCTCACGATATTGGCCTCGACGATCACCGCATAGATGACCAGCACCACCGAGGGCGGGATCAGGATGCCCAGCACCCCGCCCGCGGCCAGGGTGCCGGTGGCCAGTGCGCCGGAATAGCGATAGCGCCTCAGCTCGGGCAGGGCCACGCGCCCCATGGTCGAGGCGGTGGCAAGCGACGAGCCGCAGACCGCGCCAAACCCTGCACAGGCCGCGATGGCGGCCATGGCGGTGCCGCCGCGCAGCCAGCCGATCCAGGCATTGGCGGCCCGGAACAGATCGCGGCTGAGGCCGGTCTGGGTGGCGATGTTGCCCATCAGGATGAACATCGGCACGACCGACAGCCCGTAGCTGGAGAACTGGCTGTAGCCCAGGGTCTTGAGCTGGGCCAGAAAGATCGCCGGCCCGTTCAGGATCGTCACGCCGATGCCGCCGACCAGGATCATCGCATAGGCGATCGGCATGCGGATCACGATCAGTCCGACGAGCACGGCAAGACCCGCAAAGCCGATTATCAGCGCATCGAGCATGGGGGGCTCCTCAAGCAGCCCGGACGATCAAACCCTGCCGGGCAGATCCGAGCGGTTGGGGTCCGGATGTCGGATCCGGCTTGGTCAGACCTGGGCCGCGTCCTCGGCCAGGGTGAGGGCCGCGGCAATGGCGGCAAACACCAGCGAGATGAGGATCGGGATGAAGGCGTATCCATGCTCGATTTGCAGGATTGCGGTGGTGTAGCCATATTGAAGCTGGTCGCGCATGCCAAAGAACATGCGCCAGGCTAAAAGCGCCATAAAGCCCAGCGCAATCAATGCCGCGAGGAGCGACAAGCGCGCCACCCAGCGCCGGGAGGCGCGCGAGGTGAAGATGTCGGCGGTCACGTTCGAGCGGGTGATCTGGCAAAAGGGCAGGAAGGCAAAGACGGCGATACAGACGCCCATCTCGGTGAGCTCGAAATCGCCCGGCACGGGGCTGGCGAGCCAGCTTGGCAGCAGTCCGGCCAAGCTGCCCTGTTCGTTGAGTGTGAAGAGCGCGGCGCCGACCACCGAGAGCACATTGACCAGCACGACCCCGGTCAGAAGCAGCCCGCCCAGCAG
>JBCBKN010000082.1:0-14018 GCA_038521775.1 Pseudomonadota bacterium
GGCAAATCTGCTCCCGCCGCGGCGGGGTCAGTCCTTGCGGAAGAACTTCTTTTCGCGCGGTTGTCCGTCCCAGCCGGTTTTCTGACGAGGACGGTCCTCGCCGCCGCCGCCACCGCCGGCCGCACCGTCGCGCCCGCCCCGATCATGCGCCCGCCCATCGCTTGAGCGCCCATCATGTGAGCGGCCATCGCGGCCGCGCGCACCGCCATGGGCCCGCAAACCGCCATCGCCCCGCGGCGGCCGGCCGCTGCTGCCCGCGCCGTGATCCTCGCGCACTTCCCATTTTTTCAGAAGACGGGCGTCGAACCGGTCGCGGCCGATCTGCCCTTCATGGCACCAGATCGTCGAGACGATCGTGCCCGTCGCGGTGCTGGGGTCTGCCGCATCGCCGGTGATTTCCACCGCTTCCACCGCCATGCGCATGGAACCGGCCGTGAGGACCACAAGATCCCCAACCTCATATTTCGTCATCCGTAACGTACCTTTCTGTCGCGGCCTGTAACCGCTTTCGGTCCCGGGCTCAGCCCCGGGAGGGTCTCTATATGGGGTCGCTTGGGAGGATGCAAAGGCCAAATGTTGCAAAAATGCCCCGCCCAGGGGACAGGCGGGGCAAGTCGAGCGCGCGAGAAGCAACATTACGGGCGCGCGCCGGTCAAGGCCGCTTGGTCAGGGTCTGCACCATATCGGGTGCGCCCGACCAGCGCGGAAGCACGGGAGAGGCTGAACCGGCCCCGGAGCGTTTGTTCACAGCGCCAGGAGGTTGCGCGGGCCCGGTCGGGTGGCAGCGAGAACCGTCTGGGCAATACGCCTGCCCGTCATGACACGGACGGTGACATCCGAACCGCTGTCGTGAACATTGACAGATGTGCGGCCGTCCAGAGCTTTGAGCTTGTGGATATCTAGGCCTCGGATGCAGTCGCCGAGAAATAAAGCGCTGCGGCCTGCTGAAAACTAATTGCGCATGCCACCCTCCTCTTCTTGAGGGGTTGGAGTAAGCGGTTCGCGCAGGCCGCACAACTTACGAATGCTGAAATATTTGGGGCTGAAACGGCCCCGCCCGCCAATGCGGGCGGAGCCTTGTCAGTGCATGCAGCTCAGTCGCGCAGGCGCACCAGGTCGCTGAGCAGCCCGCCGGTCCCGCTATGGACCGTGAGCGTGCCGATCTTGCCGGCCAGGCCTTCGAGCGCCTCAAGCTCCTTGAGCCGCAGCATCACCGGGTTCTCCTCCATCACCTTGGCGGTGTTGAGGAGCGAGCGGGTCGCGTTGGTCTCCTCGCGCCGGCGGATGACATTGGCCTCGGCCTCCTTCTGCGCCTCGACCACGCGGGTCAGGATCTCGCGCATCTCGCCGGGCAGGATCACGTCCTTGAGCGCGATCTCGCCCAGCTCGAGCCCGAGCTGTGCCATCTCGACCCGCACCTTTTCGGCCGCCTCCGCATCGACCGACACCTTGTCGGCCAGAAGCTGGTCGAGCGTGAGCGCGCCCAGCGTCTTGCGGAACGCAAATTGCAGCGCCCGGTGCAAGGCTTCCTTGAAGTCATGCACCGCCGTCACAGCCTGCACCGGATCGGTCACCCGGTATTCGGCGGCCAGGTTCACCCGCAGCGGCACCCGGTCACGGGTCAGGATCTCCTGCCCCGTGACGTCGATCGACCGCCAGCGCAGATCGACAATGCGCAGTTCGACCGTCACCCCGGTCGCCCAGAAGCGGTGGGTCCCCGGTTCGAGCAGCTGTGCGCTTCCCCCATCGATGGAGAGAAGCCCCGCATGGCCGTCGGGCACCCGATGCTCGGTGAACCAGTTTTCGGAGGCACCCTTGGACATGCGCTTTGCCAGCGCGGGCGAGATCGCAAGATCGGCCGACACGTCGAAGCGTTCGACCTCCCAGGGCCCAGCATCGCGCAGGTAAAGCACCTTGGTGTTGGGCTGCATCGCCTGCCAGGGGCGCCCATCGCGCATCACCATCGCCACCTCGCCGGGCCCGGTGCGCACCTCCGTCACCAGTATCGCCGCCAGATCGGGACGGTCGCGCATCAACGCATCGGCATTGTCCGACGAAAAGAAGCTGCGATTGAGATTGTGCCATTCCAGGACGACATTGCTGCGCGGTATCGCATGGGACCCTGGGCCCAAAACGTCGTGAAACTCACCGTAATGCAGCACCAGAACGCGCTGGTTGGGGGTGACCGTGATGCGCTGAACATCGCGGATCCAATCGAAAAGATGTGTCAGACCCATGGCAAAATCTCCTATCTCCGTCGGTCTACCTATCGTCGTCGCAAGACGCTCTCCTCTGGGTGGGCGCTGTGCCCGGTGCGGCCCCTGCGGGCCGGTGATTTCCCCTGCCGGGGAAGGTGGAAAAGGCCCCGAAGCCGGCGGACCGGACCAAGGGCGGATCGGCGGCGAGCGGGCAGGGCGTCTGCCAGGCGCGGCGCGGGCGGGTCCGAAGACGCGTCCTTGCCTGGCCGGGCAGGGCCGGTGCCGTCATCCGCGACCGGCCACTGGCCTGGGCGCGTGCCTGTGCGCCGCCCCCGCCCGAAGGCCGGTTTGGCGCGCCGGCCCGTGCAGGCCGGCTTCGGAAACCCCATTCTGTCGCCACATCCAATCGTGTGGTGCCCTCTGAGGGGCGGAGGCAAGGAGAGGAGTCGAACCTCTAACCAGCTGGCTTGCGCCAAATGCTCTACCATTGAGCTACGTTGCCGAACCGTTTTGGAAAAACGGAGCATCCGCTTGCGCAAGACCCCAGGCATACGGTCCCGGCAGGGCCGGGGCGCACCGGCGGAGTGTGGACCTCCGGCCATATGGGTGACCTGCGAAAGTGCGGAGCGGCGGGGTAACCGCATCGCCCCATTTTCGCCAAACTGTTTCTGCGCCGCGGCTGTGCCGGGCTGGACCTGTTGCAGATATGCTACGCCATGCCGGAGGGGTGCGGAGCCCTGTCGACTGCGGCCATCTCGGCACGCGCCAGCGCCTCCATCAGCTCGGCCCGCATCGCCATGTGGTCCGGATCGTCCCAAAGATTGCGGAACTCGCCGGGATCGGTTTGCAGATCGTAAAGCTCGCCCCAGCTCAGCCCGTGAAAAAGCGTCAGGCGCCAGCGCGCCGTGCGCAGGCTGTGCACCCGTGGCGCGCGGCCCAGCGCGGGCATGTCGCGCTGGTTGTCAAACTGGATGAAGGCCGCGTCACGGCCGGTTGCAAGCAGATCCTGCCCCTGCACGCCGAGGGCTGCTTCGATTCGCGCGCGCTCGAGAATCGTCGGGCCGATATCGTGGGTCTGGCCGATGGCACCGGTCCGGCCCGTGGTCGGCCGTTCCGGATCCGCCCAGATGAAGGGCACCCGGGTGAGCTGCTCATACTGCTCGGCGCCTTTCAGCAGCAGACGGTGATCGCCCAGATGATCGCCGTGATCGGAGGTGAAGACCGTCACCGCCTCGGCCGCCTTGGGGGCCGTGCGCACCTGCCCGACCGCATCGTCGATCATGCCGATCATCCCGCAGGTCAGTGCCCGCGCCTCCTGCGCCTCGCGCGCGCTCACCGCAATCGTGCCCATGCCGCCAAGTGCGGCCTCGCCCGCGGCACGCTGGGCGATCATGCCGGCCACATGCGGCGGCGGCGTCCAGTCATTGACCGAAAACGCCTCGGGCACCGCCATCTCCTCGGGCCGGTAAAGGTCCCAATAGCGCCCGGGCGGGTTGAAGGGATGGTGCGGGTCGGGGAGGGAGACCATCAGAAAGAAGGGCTGATCGCCGGTCTGGCCGCGCAGCCAGGCCTCGGCCCGGTCGGCGATATAGCGGGTGACGTAGAGCTCCTCGGGCAGGGCGGTGCGCACCGCCTGCGGGCAGATATAGTCATGCGGGATCTCGTTTTCGGCCCCCACAAGCTGGTCGGCCAGAGGCTCGCGCGCCAAAAGCCAGCTGCGGTAATCCCCGCCGCAGAAATCGCCATGGCCGGTGACCAGCTCGACATGGTCAAAGCCATAGAACGGGGTGCCGGGCGCGGCCTGACCGGGCGCCTCCTGCCGGTAGCCGGCATCATGCCCATGGCGCATCGCCTCGGCCAGATCGCCCGCGGCGCGATGATAGCCAGGGCGCGTCTGCGGCGGTTGCAGGATGGCCGGCCGGCCGGTGAAGTTCTGCAGATGGCTTTTGCCGATCAGCGCCGTGCGATAGCCCGCATCGCGCAGCAGCTCCACAAAGGTGACATGCCGTGTGTCGAGCGGAATGCCATTGGAGCGCACCCCGTGGCTTGAGGGCAGGCGCGCGGTCATCAGGCTGGCCCGGTTGGGCATGCAGACCGGGCTTGCCACATAGAACCGGTCCCAGACGGTGCCGGCCGCGGCGATGGTGTCGATATTGGGGGTGCGCAGCACCGGATGCCCCATACAGCCCAGATAATCGGCGCGATGCTGGTCAGTGATGAAGAGAATGAAACTCGGCCGGCGATCGGTCACAGCAGATCCTCGATGAACAGACCCAGATATTGCGCGCGTCCCGACACGCCGGCCTTTCGAAAAACGGCATTCGACTGTGCCTTGATGGTGCCTTCGCTGGTTTTGCGCAACTCTGCGATTTCCGAATTGGCAAAGCCCTTGAGCATGAAGAGCGCCACATCGCGCTCGGACGGTGTCAGCCGCCATTGCGCGAACCGGTCCTGCACCACGCCGTGAAATTCCGAGGAGGCCGCGCGCAGACGGTCGGCCGCGCGCTTGCGCTGGCGCAGCAGCGTTGCGGTCAGGATGGCGCCCATCGCCATGCCCAGCAAGAGCCCGGTGGTGGCCATGATCTCCAGCGCCTCATGCCAGCTCCAGCTCACCGGCGCGTCGCGCCAGCCGAAAATCGAGGCGGCGAGGTCATAGACAAAGAACACGCCGCAGAGCGTCTGAAGCGTCGCAACCAGGATCACCGCGACCGGGCCGCCCCAGCCGCCCTGCAGGTCGCGCGGTCCGGTGACGGGGGGAGGCTGATGCTGGGGCTCAGTCATCGCCGCCATCTGAATCTGAGCCCGAATCCGAATCCGAGCCCGAGTCGCTGTCGGAATCCGAGTCGCTGTCAGTGCCCGAATCGCTGTCAGTGTCGGACCCGCTGTCTGTATCCGTGTCTGTATCCGTGTCTGAGTCAGTGTCCGGGCCGTCCGCATCGTCCCGATCTGCGTCGTCCCTGTCGTCTGTGTCGTCCCGGTCTGTGTCGTCCCCATCATCCCTGTCGGCCGGGTCTCTGGAGCGATCCTCAAAATCCTCGGGATCGCGGCCGGGCTGGAACGGGCTGAAATCGCGGTTGTTCTCTTGGGATGTGCCAGCGCTCGGTTGGACAAGATCGCGCAGCACTTCTCCGGTGCGGGGGTTGATGATCAATTCACGCCGGTATCCATCGCGGGTCGCCTCGATCTGCACCCGGCCGAGCCAGGTGCGCTCGACCTCCACAATCTCATAGCCCTGCTCTTCAAGGAATGTGATCGCCGCCGCGGTGGCATCGGCCCGCGACGGTTCGGCCGCAAAAAGCAGCAGCATGATCAGCAGGGCACGGTGCATTCAGGCTCCCCGGCTAAAGCTGTGGGTCCCACCCGGCGGCGCAGATGGGACCCGATCCCGCGATGGGCTTAATCATCGCCGCCGTCACTGTCACTGTCACTGTCGGAGTCGCGATCGTCCCGGTCATCCCTGTCGTCGCGATCATCCTTGTCGTCCCTGTCGTCGCGATCATCGCGGTCGTCCCGATCATCGCGGTCATCCCGATCGTCGCGGTCCAGCAGCCCGACGGTGTTTTTGGCAGCGGTGTCGAGCGTGTGACCGATCCGGCTGAAAAGGCCCGCAATGCCGGTCTCATCCGACGCGGCCGGGGTTGCGAGCGGGGCGAGCAGCACGGCCAGGGCCAGGGCTGGGAGTTTGAGCTGGGTCATCTGTGGCGTCCTTGTCCTGTTCGACCGACGGCGGGATGCCGTGGCCGGTCCGACAAAACGCGGTCCGGCATGGCATGCGCCATTGGCCGGCAGTTTGGGGCGCGGCTTCTAAACCCTTGTGAGCATACAATAAACCGGGGTTTAGCCTAAAGATCCTCGTTCAGGGCCTCGGCCACGGTGAAGATGTCCTTGTCGCCGCGCCCGCACATATTCATGACCAGCAGATGGTCGGCGGGCAGATCGGGCGCGATCTTGGCGACATGGGCCAGCGCGTGCGAGGGTTCGAGCGCCGGGATGATCCCCTCGGTCCGGCAGCTCAGCTGGAAGGCCGCCAGCGCCTCCAGATCGGTGACCGAGACATATTCGACCCGGCCGGTGTCGTGCAGCCAGGCATGCTCGGGCCCGATGCCGGGATAGTCGAGCCCGGCCGAGATCGAATGCCCCTCCAGGATCTGGCCGTCCCCGTCCTGCAAAAGATAGGTGCGGTTGCCATGCAGAACGCCGGGGCGGCCGCCGGTCAGGCTGGCGCAATGCTCCATCCGGTCATCGACGCCATGCCCCCCCGCCTCGACCCCGATGATGCGCACCGCGCTGTCGTCGAGGAAGGGGTGAAACAGCCCCATCGCGTTCGACCCGCCGCCGATACAGGCGACCAGGCTGTCGGGCAGGCGGCCTTCGCGCTCGGCCATCTGGGCCTTGGTCTCGCGCCCGATCACCGATTGAAAATCGCGCACCATCGCCGGGTAGGGATGCGGGCCGGCCACCGTGCCGATGCAGTAGAACGTGTCGCGCACATTGGTCACCCAGTCGCGCAGCGCCTCGTTCATCGCATCCTTGAGCGTGCCGCGCCCGGCGGTCACCGGCACGACCGTCGCACCCAACAGCTTCATGCGAAAGACATTGGGCTTTTGCCGCTCAACATCGGTCGCGCCCATAAAGACCACGCAGTCCAGCCCGAAGCGCGCGCAGACCGTGGCCGTGGCAACCCCATGCTGGCCCGCGCCGGTTTCGGCAATGATCCGGGTCTTGCCCATGCGGCGCGCAAGCAGGATCTGGCCCAGCACATTGTTGATCTTATGCGCGCCGGTATGGTTGAGCTCATCGCGCTTGAGATAGATTTTCGCACCGCCGAATGCCTCGGTCAGCCGCTCGGCAAAGTAAAGCGGCGAGGGCCGGCCGACATAATGCGTCCAGAGATCCTGCATCTCGGCGGCAAAGGCCGAGTCGGTCCTGGCCTTTTCATACTCGGCCTCAAGGTCGAGGATCAGCGGCATCAGGGTTTCGGAGACAAAGCGCCCGCCGAACATGCCGAAGCGGCCCTTTTCATCCGGCCCCGTCCGGTAGGAATTGATCCTGTCACTGGCCATACCGCCCTCCCTTTTGCGCTGTTCTACCGCCCTGTCGGGGCATGGTCGAGAGGCTGGGCGCCGCAGCCGCGCGCAGACGGGCGCAGACGGGCGCCTGGCCGTGTTGGCGGGCACAGCGCGTGGCGCAAGCCTGCGCGATGGTGCCTCGGTGCTTTGCGAAAGGGGCGAAAGGCGATGCTGGTGGTTGCACTGATGCTGGGCGGTCCGATGCTGTTGACCGCCGCGCTGGCCTTTTGGGTGGAGATTTGCCGTCCGATCCGCAGGGCACGGCGCCGGGCTGGGTCCAAAACCCCGGCGGGTGCTCCTCGCCCCCGCAACGACTGACATCGCGCGTCGGGGTGGGGATGCTCAGGGCACCGCGGCAAGAAACGCCCGGATCGCTGCCTCGTCCTTTTGCCCGGGTGCGGTTTCCACACCCGTCGAGACATCGACCTGCCGCGCACCGGTGCGGCGCACGGCCTCCTCGACATTCTCCGGGGTCAGCCCGCCGGCCAGCATCCAGGGCTTGGTCCAGCGCCGCCCGGCGATCAGCCGCCAGTCAAAGGCAAGCCCGTTTCCGCCAGGTCGCGACGCGGTCTTTGGCGGTTTCGCGTCGATCAGGATCTGGTCGGCCACCGCCTCATAGGGGGCAATGCGCGCGACATCCTCGGCCTCGGCAATGCCGATCGCCTTCATCACCGGCAGGCCGGTCTGGGCGCGGGTGGCGGCGACCGTTTCGGGCGTCTCCCGCCCGTGAAGCTGGATGATGTCGAGCGGCACGCGGGCCAGCACGCCCTGCAACGCCTCGGGCGTGGGATCGACAAAAAGCCCCACCTTGGCGATGCCGGGGGGAACCGAACAGGCCAGGGCGGCGGCGGCATCGATGTCAAGATTGCGCGGCGAGCGGGGGAAAAACACAAAACCCACATAGGCCGCGCCCGCCGCAATGGCGGTGGAGAGCGAGTGCGGATCGGTCAGACCGCAGACCTTGGTCCGGACGGTGTGCATGAGGCTGCCTTTGCGCGTGGTCTGACCCGTTGAGGGGGCCGCGGCGAAATCCGCCGAGCCACCCGGCCCGGGATGACGCAGCGTCAGTTGAGAATGGCGAGCACGTCGTCCTTGGTCTCGCCGGTTTTGCGGCGCAGCGCCTCGATCTCGCGCTGTTGGCGCGCGATGGTGCGCCGCGCATCGGCCGCCTCGCGCCGTTGGCGCATCTCGCGCCCCCATTCCAGCACATAGCCCAGCGCCACGCCGAGTGCGAGCGTGGCCAGCAGCACCACAAAGATCGGCGCATCAAGGCTGCGCTGAAACACGAAGGCCAGCGCATCGGGCATCAGCTTGAGCGTCAGGGGCTCGCGATTGGCCAGCGCCAACAGCACCACCACAAGAAGGATCAGCGCGAGGAGGGTGTAGCGGATGTAGCGCATCATAGGTTCCTCTACCGCGGGCGACACCACCCACGCGTCACTCGCCGGCGGGTCGGCCGGCGCGCTGCTCTGCGGCCCTCTCCCATCGCCGCCGCCCCACGATCCTGCCCGTGGCGCGCGCTTCGGGACCTACTCCGCGTTCAACCGTTCGCGCAACTGTTTTCCGGTCTTGAAGAACGGCACCCGTTTTTCGTCGACCGACACAGCCTCGCCCGTGCGCGGATTGCGCCCGACACGGGCATCGCGAACCTTGACCGAGAAGGCGCCGAAGCCGCGAAGTTCAACGCGCTCGCCACGCGCCAGGGCCCCGGTTATCTCGTCAAAGATCGTCGAAACGATCCGCTCCACATCCGAATGATAAAGATGCGGATTGCTCTCCGCAATCTTCTGGATCAACTCCGATTTGATCATTCCCTACCGTCCCGAATCTCGGCACGTCTATCATGGCCGATTATTCGGTCACGATACACGCGACGGGACGGGCGTCAACAAGCCGGACGGCCAATCCAGTTAAATTTCAATCTCTTGTGGGAGTGATGCACGTGTGCATGACAGGTGTCGCACGGCAAAGTGGCAAGGCCAAAGCCGGCTGTGCGGGAAAGCCGGGCCGCGTTATGTCGCGCGGCCCGGGCCTGTGCACAAAAAGAGGTCAGTCGTCGGATTGCTGCTTGAGCGCGGCACCCAGAATGTCGCCCAGCGAGGCGCCGCTGTCGGACGAGCCATACTGCTCGACCGCTTCCTTTTCCTCGGCGATTTCGCGGGCCTTGATCGACAGGCTGATCTTGCGCGCGCCCTTGTCGATATTGACCACGCGGGCGTCGATCTTGTCGCCCGCGGCAAACCGCTCGGGCCGCTGGTCGCTGCGGTCGCGGGCAAGGTCCGACCGGCGGATGAAGCTCTTCATCCCGTCATATTCGACCTCGATGCCGCCATCCTCGATCTTGGTGACGACCACCGTGACCACATCGCCGCGCTTGACGCCGGTTGTGGCGGTGACGAAGGGATCGCCGCCCAGCTGCTTGATGCCCAGGCTGATGCGCTCCTTGTCGGTGTCGACATCCAGAACCACCGCCTTGACCACATCGCCCTTCTGATAATCCTTCATCGCCTCTTCGCCCGACTTGTTCCAGTCGAGATCCGAGAGATGGACCATCCCGTCGATATCGCCTTCCAGCCCGATGAAGAGCCCGAATTCGGTGGTGTTCTTGATCTCGCCCTCGACCTCGCTGCCGGTGGGGTTGCTCTCCAGGAACGCCTCCCACGGGTTCTGCTGGCATTGCTTGAGACCCAGGCTGACGCGGCGCTTGCTCTCGTCGACATCAAGCACCATGACCTCGACCTCCTGGCTGGTCGACACGATCTTGCCAGGATGCACGTTCTTCTTGGTCCAGGACATTTCCGAGACGTGGACGAGCCCCTCGACCCCCGCTTCAAGCTCCACAAAGGCGCCGTAATCGGTGATGTTGGTGACCCGGCCCGACCATTTCGACCCGATCGGGAACTTGACCGAGACATTGTCCCAGGGATCGGCCATCAGCTGCTTCATGCCAAGGCTGATGCGCTGGGTTTCCTTGTTGATCTTGATGATCTGAACCTTGACGGTCTGCCCGATGGTCAGGATCTCGGAGGGGTGGTTGACGCGCCGCCAGGCCATGTCGGTGACATGCAGCAGCCCGTCCACCCCGCCCAGATCGACGAAGGCGCCGTAATCGGTGATGTTCTTGACCACACCGTCGACCACATCGCTTTCGCCCAGCCGGTTGACGATCTCGGCGCGCTGCTCGGCGCGGCTTTCCTCCAGCACGGCGCGGCGCGACACCACGATATTGCCGCGGCGCCGGTCCATTTTGAGGATCTGGAAGGGCTGGGGCATGTTCATCAGCGGCGTTGCGTCGCGCACCGGGCGCACATCGACCTGAGAGCCGGGCAGGAAGGCCACAGCACCGCCCAGATCGACGGTGAACCCGCCCTTGACCCGGCCAAAGATCGCGCCTTCGACGCGCTTGTCCTGTTCATAGGCTTTTTCCAGCCGGTCCCAGGCAGCCTCGCGCCGGGCCTTGTCGCGGCTGATGACGGCCTCGCCACGGGCGTTTTCGACCCGCTCAAGATAGACCTCGACCTCGTCGCCGATTTCGATCTCGGGGTCATGTCCGGGCTTGGCGAATTCCTTGAGCTCGACGCGGCCTTCCATCTTATAGCCGATGTCGATGATGGCCTGCCCCGCCTCGACGGCCAGAACCAGGCCCTTGACCACGGTTCCTTCCTCGGGGGTGAGCAGATCCATGGACTCGTTCAGCAGCGCTTCAAACTCGTCCATGCTGGGGTTTGCATGCATACAGTCGATCTCCGTTTGGTTCGTCTGTTCCGGCCGGCCGGTTGTCTCCGGCGGTCTGAAGTTGATCACGACGCCCGCAAGGGGGCACAAAACACGACAGGGCCGGGGAAGGTCCCGACCCTGCTCCTGGCTCAATATGACCGGGGCGTTTCAGCCCTTCTCGTCGTTCAGCCCTGGTTCATCCGGTGTCTGGTTTCCGCCACCGCCTGGGCAACGGCCGCGTCTATAGACAATTCCGTGGTGTCGATCAAGACCGCATCAGGCGCCTGGATCATCGGCGCGGTCTGGCGTGCGGCATCGCGGGCGTCGCGGCGGCGCAGATCGGCCAGCACATCGGCCTCGCTCACCTGCGGATCGGCCAGTTCGGCATGGCGCCTGCGCGCGCGCACCCGGTCCGAGGCGGTGACAAAGAACTTCACCTCCGCCTCGGGGCAGATCACCGTGCCGATGTCGCGCCCGTCAAGCACGGCCCCGCCCGCGCGCCGGGCAAAGCGCCGCTGAAAGGCCAAAAGCGCGGTGCGCACATCGGGAATGGCCGCGACCTGCGAGGCGGCCTCGGCCGCGCGGGCCGAGCGCAGGTCGGGCAGGGCCAGATCGGCCTCCTCCAGCCGTTCGGCGGCGCGAATTGCGGCGTCGGCCGCGACGGCCCCGTCCTGCCCTGCGCGCGCGCGTGCCCCGACCGCACGATAAAGAAGCCCCGTATCGAGATGCCCGAACCCGAATGCCTGGGCGAGGGCCCGCGCAATGGTGCCCTTGCCCGAGGCGGCCGGGCCGTCGATTGCTACCGTGAAGATCATCCGCGCGGCCTCATTGGCCAAACCCAGCAGCCCGCGCGCCTGCGGTCAACGGTTGTTGCGCTGCAATGAGGCGCCCAGGCTGCGCATCAGCGCTTCGAAATCGGGAAAGCTGGTGGCAATCGGGCCGGCATCGTCAATCGTGACCGGGCGCCTGCTGGCCAGGCCCAGGCAGAGAAAGCTCATCGCGATGCGGTGGTCGAGATGGGTGGCCACCCGCGCGCCCTCATCCAGCCCGGGCACGCCGCCGGGGCCCATGCCATGCACGGTCAGGCTGTCCTCGGTCTCCTCCACGGTCACGCCGCAAGCCGCCAGCCCCACCGCCATCGCCGCGATCCGGTCGCTTTCCTTGACCCGAAGCTCCTTCACGCCGCGCATCACCGTCGTGCCGTCGGCGCAGGCCGCCAGGGCCGCGAGGATCGGGAATTCATCGATCATCGAGGCGGCACGGTCGGGCGGGGTTTCGATGCCCGAAAGGGCCGAAAAGCGCACCCGGATGTCGGCCACAGGCTCGCCGCCCTCCTCGCGCCGGTTCTCATAGGCCAAATCCGCGCCCATCTCGCGCAGCGTGTCGTAAAGCCCGGTGCGCGTGGGGTTCATGCCGATGGCCGGCACGACGATCTCCGATCCCTCGACAATCAGCGCCGCGCAGACCGGAAACGCCGCCGAGGAGGGATCGCGCGGCACCGACAGGCTCACCGGGTGCAGCTCAACCTCGCCGGTGACGGTGATGGCCCGGCCCTGGGGCGTCTCGTCCACCGAGACGGTGCCGCCAAAGCCGCGCAGCATCCGCTCGGTATGGTCGCGGGTCGGCGTAGCCTCCAGAATGATACTCTCGCCCGGGGCGTTCAGCGCAGCCAGCATCAGGGCCGATTTCACCTGGGCCGAGGCGACCGGCACGGCATAGCGGATGGGGATGGGGTCGCCCGCACCGGTGACGGTCAGCGGCAGCCGGCCACCATGCCGGCCATGGGTCTCGGTCCCGAACCCGGCCAGTGGCTCGGTCACCCGCCCCATGGGGCGACGGCGCAGCGAGGCATCGCCGGTGAAGGTTGCAGAGATCGCCGTGGTGGCCATGGCCCCCATGATCAGCCGCGCCCCGGTGCCCGAATTGCCGCAATCGATGACATCCTCGGGCTCGGCAAACCCGCCGGTGCCCAGGCCATGCACCACCCAATCGGCGCCATCGCGGGCGACATCAGCGCCAAAGGCCCGCATTGCCCGGGCGGTGTCGAGCACGTCCTGGCCCTCCAGCAAGCCGGTGATCCGCGTTTCGCCCACGCTGAGCGCACCCAAAATCAACGCACGATGCGAGATCGACTTGTCGCCGGGCACCACCACGGTGCCGCGCAGAGCGGGGCTTTTTCGCGCGGTCAGGGGCTGGGCAGGACCGGAGGAAGACATTCGGGCAGGCTCCTGGCGAGGCGCCGGCGGGACCCCCCGGCACGCGTTCGGGCCGGCTATACCGAAGCCGGTTTGCGCCGTCCACCACCGGCACCCGGGCTGCGCGTTTTGAATGCCAATCCGGGTGGGGGCTGACCCGCCGACGCCGCCGCAAGGGCAGAGGCAGGGGCTCAGCGACGCTCCCAGATCAGGTAATGCGGCACACGCCCCTCGCGCAGGGCCTTGGCCTCATACCGGGTGGGGTGCCAGCCCGCCCAGGCGGCGTGCAGCGGGTGGTCAACCGGTGCAAATTCCGAACGCCCCGCCATATGCGCCCTGGCATGGGCGACATATTCCGGAATGTCGGTGGCCAGATGAAACCGAGCGCCCGGCGCCATCACCCGGGCGACGCGGTCCATGCCAGGCGGGTTGACGAAGCGCCGGCCGGCATGGCGGGTTTTCGGCCAGGGATCGGGATAGAGCAGAAAGACCCGGGCGAGGCTGGCCGGGGGCAGCACCTCCAACAGATCATGCACATCGCCGCCATGGATCCGGATGTTGCGGAGGCCTGCGCGTTCCAGATGCGACAGGCAGGAGGCAAGGCCGTTCAGGAAATGCTCGGCGCCGATAAGGCCGATCTCGGGATGGGCCGCGGCCTGGGCCAGCAGATGCTCGCCCGCCCCAAAGCCGATCTCCAACCAGACCGGGCGATCGCCGAAAAGCGCCCGCAGATCGACCGCGGCCCGTGCGGGGTCGCCCGGCGGTGCCGCCCCGGGCACCGCGATCTGCGGCAGAAACTCATCAAGCATCGCCTGCTGGCGGGCGCGCAGCGCCTTGCC
>JBCBKN010000083.1:0-13808 GCA_038521775.1 Pseudomonadota bacterium
ATTGCCCAAAAGGCCCACGGATTTCGCCTCGCCGGCCGCGGTCCAATGCGCGATCATCGCAAGAGCGTCGTCCAGCGATTCTGCACGCGCGTCGAGATAGCGGGTGCGCAGGCGGAAATCGATCCGGTCGCTGTCGCATTCGACGGCCAGGCAGCACGCACCGGCAAAGACCGCCGCCAGGGGCTGCGCGCCGCCCATCCCACCCAGGCCCCCGGTGAGGATCCAGCGGCCCGTCAGATCGCCGCCATAATGCTGGCGCCCGGCCTCGGCGAAGGTTTCATAGGTGCCCTGCAGGATGCCCTGCGTGCCGATATAGATCCAGGAGCCGGCGGTCATCTGGCCGTACATCATCAGCCCCTTGCGGTCGAGCGCGTTGAAATGCGCCCAGTTCGCCCAGTTCGGCACGAGGTTGGAACTGGCGATCAGCACCCGCGGCGCATCGGCATGGGTGCGAAAGACGCCGACCGGCTTGCCCGACTGCACCAGGAGGGTGCTCTCTTCTGAGAGCTCCTCGATGGCCGCAACGATGCGGTCGAAATCCTCCCAGCTTCGCGCGGCCCGGCCGATGCCGCCATAGACGACCAGCGCCTGGGGGTTCTCGGCCACCTCGGGGTCGAGATTGTTCATCAGCATGCGCAGCGCGGCCTCGGTGGACCAGGAGCGGCAGGAGATCTCGGGCCCGCGCGGGGCGCGCACAATCCGGGTGTTGTGGCGGGAGTTCTGGCGTGGATCGTCGGTCATGCAAGCTCTCCGGATCGGGCAAGCGCCTCCAGACGCTCCAGAATGCCGCGCAGGACGGCGCGCAGGCGCTCGGCCTTGCTGTCCGCATAGCTCCAGGGCGGGGCCTCGGCCTCCAGATAGACCGATTGGGCGATCTCCATCTGGATGGCGTGCACGCCCTGGGCGGGTTTGCCATACTGCCGGGTGGTCCAGCCGCCCTTAAAGCGCCCGTTGAGCACATGCGAAAAGTCCGAGGCGGCGGCCGCCGCGACCGCCGCCGCTTCGATGGCCGGCGCGCAGGTCACCCCGCCATTGGTGCCGATGTTCAGATCCGGCAGCCGGCCCTCGAAAAGATGCGGGATTTCCGAGCGGATCGAGTGGCAGTCATAGAGGATCACATGGTCATGGCGCTCGCGCAGCCGGGCGATGTGGACGGCGAGCGCCATGTGATAGGGCATGTGGTGGTTGAGGCGGCGAAAGGCCGTGGCCTTTTCGGTTGGCGGCGCGGTCCAGATCGGGCGGCCGTCGAAATCGGTGAGCGGGATCAGCCCGGTGGTGCTCTGGCCCGGATAGAGGCTGGTGCCCTCGGGGTCGCGGTTGACGTCGATGACATAGCGATGCGCGGTGGCCTGCACGATGGTGGCCGCGGGCAGGAGCCCGTCATAAAGCCGGTCGATATGCCAGTCGGTGTCGGCCAGCGCCCGGCCGGTCTCGTTGAGATCGGCGGCCACATCGCCAGGCAGCCAGGTGGCGATATGGGGCATGGCCAGGATCACCGGGCCGTTGCCTTCGATGATGATGGCGGGGTCGGGGCGCTGGGATTCCTGGCCGGTCATGCGGGGGGCTCCATCTGGGCCGGAGAGGCTGCGGAACCGGAGGCGCCCGGAATGGCGCGGGCTGGGTCAGCGGCGCGGTGGGACGCCTCCGGCGGGAGTATTTGGACCAAGAAGAAATGGGCGCGCCCGGCACGGCGCGACGGGATGCGGGCGGCGAGGCGCGGAGAGGTGCGCCCGGAAAGGCGCGGCGGGGTGCGCCCGGCACGGCGCGACGGGGTGCGGGCGGCGAGGCGCGGAGAGGTGCGCCCGGCGCGGCGCGGCGGGGTGTGGGTGGTCATGGCTGGTCGGGCCCTGGGCTTTGGGGCGGCAAGAGCGCGCCCTTGGCGATGAGCGCCGTGGCGGCGGCAAGATCGGGGGCGAGGATCCGGTCGGGGCCGAGCGGCGGGATGTCGGCTTCGATCCTGGCGATCATACCGGCGAGGGCGGGCGCTGTGGTGAGCGGGGCGCGCAGGCGGATGCCCTGGGCCGCGGCAATGGCCTCGATGCCCAGAATGCCCTGGAGATTGGCCGCCATCTCATCCAGCCGACGGGCGGCGTGACAGGCCATGGAGACATGATCCTCCTGATTGGCGCTGGTCGGCGTGCTGTCGATTGTGCGCGGGTTGGCCAGGGCCTTGTTCTCGGCCATCAGCGCGGCGGAGGTCACCTCGGCGATCATCAGCCCGGAATTCAACCCCGGATCGGGCGACAGAAAGGCGGGCAGGCCGTGGCTGAGCGCGGGGTCGACCAGCATGGCGATGCGGCGCTGGGCGATGGCCCCGATCTCGGCAATCGCGATCGCGATCTGATCGGCGGCAAAGCCCACCGGCTCGGCATGGAAATTCCCGCCCGAGACGATCGCGCCATCCTCCAGCACCAGCGGGTTGTCTGTGGCCGCATTGGCCTCGATGGCCAGGGTCCGCGCCGCGCTGGCCAGCAGATCGAGGCAGGCGCCCATCACCTGGGGCTGGCAGCGGATGCAATAGGGGTCCTGCACCCGGCTGTCGCCGTCGCGATGGCTTTCGCGGATTTCCGAGCCCGCAAGCAGGCCGCGCAGGCAGGCGGCCGCGGCAATCTGGCCGGCATGGCCGCGCAGCATGTGGATCTCGGCGCGGAACGGCGCGGTCGAGCCCATTGCCGCGTCGGTCGCCAGCGCCCCGGTGGTCAGCCCCGACCAGGCGGCATCCCAGACCGAAAACAGCCCGATGAGCGCCAGCGCGGTGGAGACCTGGGTGCCGTTGATCAGCGCCAGCCCCTCCTTGGCGCCAAGCGCGACCGGCGCGAGCCCCGCTGCCGCCAGGGCAGACGCGGCCGGCATCCGGCGCCCGGCACGCTCCGCCTCGCCTTCGCCGATCAGCACCGCGGCGAGATGGGCAAGCGGGGCGAGATCGCCCGAGGCGCCGACCGAGCCCTGGCCGGGGATGACCGGGGTGATGCCGGCGGCCAGCAGCGCTTCGATGAGCACCACGGTCCGGGGCTGGATGCCGGAGGCGCCGCGGCCCAGCGAGACCAGTTTGAGCGCCATGATCAGCCGGACCGTCGCCGCAGGCAGCGCCGCGCCGATGCCGGCGCAATGTGACAGGATCAGATTGCGCTGCAGCAGCTGGGTGTCGCCCGGCGCGATGCGCGTCGAGGCGAGCTTGCCAAAGCCGGTGTTCACGCCATAGACCGGCGCATCGCCCGCGGCGGCCTGCGCCACCCGGGCCGAAGACGCGGCGATCCGGTCGCCGCAGCCGGGATCGAGCCGGGCAACAGCGCCGCCATGGATGCGCCGCAGCTGCGTCAGGGTGACGCTGCCCGGAGAGAGGCGTTCGACCTCAGACATCTTTGCCCGCATGGATGCGCCAGGCGAGCGGCCGGTGCCCCATCGCATTGGCAAGATGTGCGGGCGATGCCGCATTCCAGATGGCAAGATCCGCAGGCAGGCCGGGTTTGAGCTGCCCCGCCTCGACACCCAGGGCCCGCGCCGCAACCCGGGTGACGCCGGCCATTGCCTCCTCCGGGGTCAGCCGGAAAAGCGTGCAGGCCATGTTCATCGCCAGAAGCGGTGAGAGGAGCGGCGAGGAGCCGGGATTGGCATCGGTCGCCACGGCCATCGGCACACCGGCCGCGCGCAACCCCGCCACGGGCGGGGCCTGGGTCTCGCGCAGCATGTAGAACGCCCCCGGCAGCAGCACCGCGACCGTTCCCGCATCGGCCATCGCGGCAATGCCGTCTGGCGAGAGATATTCCAGATGGTCGGCCGACAGCGCGCCATGGGCGGCCGCCAGTGCGGCACCGCCCAGATCCGACAGCTGATCGGCATGCAGCTTGACCGGCAGGCCTAGCTCGGCGGCCGCATCGAAAACCCGCGCGGTCTGGGCCGGGGTAAAGGCGATGCCCTCGCAAAACCCATCGACCGCATCGACCAGCCCTTCGGCATGGGCCGCGGCCAGCCCGGGGATTGCGACCTCATCGAGATAGGCGTCGGGCCGGTCGCGATACTCGGGCGGCACGGCATGGGCGGCCAGCCAGCTTGTCACGACGCGCACCGGGCGCAGACCGCCCAGCCGCCGGGCGGCGCGCAGCATCTTGACCTCATCGGCAATGGTCAGCCCATAGCCCGACTTGATCTCGACCGTGCCCACCCCCTCGGCCAGGAGTGCGTCGAGCCGCGGCAGGCTGGCCGCGACCAGCGCATCCTCATCGGCCGCGCGCACCGCCTGCATGGTCGAGAGGATCCCGCCCCCGGCGCGCGCGATCTCTTCATAGGAGGCGCCCTGCAGCCGCATTTCCCATTCGCGGGCGCGGTCGCCGGCATGCACCAGATGGGTGTGGCAATCGATCAGCGCCGGGGTGACCAGGCGTGCGCCCAGATCCTCCCGCGCCACATCCTCCCACCCCTGCGGCACCGCGCCCAGCCAGGCGATGCGGCCCGCCTCGATGCCCAGCGCGGTGGCGGCATCGGGCGTGGCTGCCCCCCAGATCCGCGCGTTCTTCAAGATCCGACGCATGGTCGTTCGCATCCTCCTGCCCGCAGGCTACAGCGCGGCGAGGAGCTGCGCCATCGTCCTTTCAAACGGCGCGCGCAGGGCGTCGCGGGCCAATGCGCGGCCCTCGGCAACCGCCAGCCGTCCGGCCACCCAAAGCCGGTCGACCGGCAGGCGGGGTGCGGCAAAGACCGCGTGATCAAGGCGTTCGGCCGGCGGCATGGCACCTGTGCCGGGTGCGGTTTGCAGCGTCAAAAGATCGGCCTGCATGCCCTGCGCAATCGCCCCGGCGCGCCGACCGGCGGCCTGCGCCCCGCCCCGACAGGCGGCTGCCCACAGCGCCTGACCGACCGAGCCATCGCGGGCCAGAACCGCACGTGCCTGGCGGGTCAGCCGCTGGCCGTATTCCAAAAGCCGCAGCTCGCCGCCGACATCGATGCAGATGTTGGAATCGCTGCCCATGCCGAGGCGCCCGCCGGCGGCCAGAAATGCGGCGGCCGGAAAGACGCCATCGCCCAGATTGGCCTCGGTGACCGGGCAAAGCCCCGCAACCGCACCCGAGGCGGCCAGCGCCGCAGTCTCAGCGCCGGTCATATGGGTGGCGTGGATGAGGCACCAGCGCGCATCCACCCCCAGATCGAGCAGGGTTTCGACCGGCCGCCGGCCCAGCGCGGCCTGAACCTCCGCAATCTCGGCCATTTGCTCGGCCACATGAATGTGCAGAGGGCCATCGGGCAGCAGCCCTGCCGCCCAAGCCACATCTGCGGGCGAAACGGCCCGAAGCGAATGCGGCGCCACGCCAAGAACGACCGGGTCGGCCCCGTCGCCCTGCAGATGCGTGCGGGTCGCGTCGAGAAGCCGGGCAAACCGGTCCCGATCGCAGCCAAAGCGCAGCTGCCCGCCCGCCACCGGCGCATCGTCAAGCCCGGCCCGCTGATAGAGCACCGGCAAGAGCGTGAGCCCGATCCCCGAGGCGCGCGCCGCGGCGCAGATCCTGCCGCCGGTTTCGGCCGGATCGTCATAGGAGCCGCCGCCGGGCTGATGGTGGAGATAGTGAAACTCCGCACAGGCCGCGAACCCGCCCTCCAGCATCTCAACAAAGGCCCAGGCGGCCACGGCGTCGATATGCGCCGGGGTCATCCGGTCCAAGAACCGGTACATGAGACGCCGCCAGGACCAGAAATCATCCGTGCCGCCGGCCGAACGCTCGGTCAGCCCGGCCATGGCGCGCTGGAATGTGTGGCTGTGCAGGTTTGTCGGCGCAGGCAGCAGGAGCGCGTCAAGCGCCATGTCGCCGGGTGCGCGGGGCTGGCCCACAGCGACCGCGCCAACGCGCCCGTCGGCCGCGATCTCAACCCGCACATTCGCGGCCCAGCCATCGGGCAGCAGCGCATGCGGTGCGTGCAGGCTAGTCATCATCCCCCCGGGGCTCTGCACGGCCATCCTGCCAGCCGCGAGCCGACAAAAAAAGGGGCGGCGTCGGTCGCCGCCCCCTTGGGAATTTTCGCGCGTCTGGACGAGGCCGTCAGGTGAAGATGAAGTCGGCGCCGTTCAGATCGGCCTTCAGGAAGTTCTGCAGCACCACGGTTTCGGTGCTGTCGATGGTCACCAGAAGGTCATCGCCGAACTGGATCGAGCTGATATCGCCGAAATTGACCGCGCTGTTGCCGCTCAGATCGATGAGGTCGGTGCCGTTCTCGAAATCGGTGATGAAATCCGAGCCGTCGCCATCGTTGATCACGAAGACATCCGCGCCCGCCTCGCCGGTCAGCGTGTCGTCACCGGCATCGCCGGTCAGCGTGTCGTTCGAGCCGCCGCCGTACATTTCGTCATTGCCGCCGCCGCCGCGCATGGCATCCGAGCCCGACTGGCCGAACATGATGTCGTTGTTCGAGCCGCCGAACATCGCATCCGACCCGGCGCCGCCGATCAGACGGTCGACCCCGGCATTGCCGATCAGCAGGTCGCCGCCGTCATTGCCCTTGAGGCGGTCGTTGCCTTCGCCGCCGGTCAGCTCGTCATTGCCCTGGCCGCCGACCAGACGGTCATTGCCGTCCTGCCCGTCGATGGTGTCATTGCCATCTTCACCCACGAGGTTGTTCTTGCCCGCATCGCCGGTGATGGTGTCGGCATTGTCCGAGCCGATGACATTCTCGATGTCGATCAGCGTGTCGCCGGTCGCGTCGCCGCCCGTGGCGAGGCCCGCGGAGAGGTCGATCTCCACCGCCCGGTCCGAGCCACGATAGGAGGCGGTGTCCTCGCCCAGCCCGCCGGCCAGCACATCACCATCCGCGCCGCCATTGAGCACGTCGCGGTTGCGCCCGCCGGTGAGCACATCGACCCCGTCGCCGCCAAAAAGGTTGTCATTGCCGTCCTGGCCGGCCAGCACATCATCGCCGGCAAAGCCGAAGATGAAATCGGCCTCGTCGGTGCCGCCCACGACATCATCGTCGCCGCCTACCTCGAAAACGCTGATACCATCGTCGATATTGCCGGTGGCAAGCAGGAAGTCGGTGCCGCCCACATTGATGAAGTTGGTATTCAGCACGCCGTCTAGCTCCAAGGTCGAACTGTCGAAGAGGCGGCCGATCTCGACCAGTTCGCCCCCTGGATTCAGAGAGTAGGCCACCAGAAGATCGTCATCGATCGCCGGAACGACCATGATCTCGGCGCCTTCATACTCGCGGATGGTAAAGTAAACAGGGCCGTCGAGCACAGCGAAGCCAAAGCTAAAATCGTAGTTCTGCACATTGGTCAGGATGCCGTTGCCGTTCATCGAAAAGACGCTGATGCCATTGTCGTTACGGCCTGCGGCATAAACATACATGGTGCCATCAACATCCGCGGACCCTAGACCAACAACGCCATCGAGTTCCAGCGCTCCAGTATCTTGAACGTTGTCTACATTGGTGAGGGTTCCGTCATTCGCAGCCTGCCAGACGCTCAAACCGTCATCTACAGCCCCGGCTGTTACGGCAAACAGGTTTCCTCCAGTTTCCACGATTGTGACATTGTCGACGGCATTGAGCTCGTAAGAGGCATTGTCGAGATCGTCGATTTCCTGCACCGGAACGAAGAAACCATCGCTGTCTATTTCAAAGACGCTGATTGCATCTTCGATGTCAGACGTAACCAGTGTGAACAAGCGGTCGTTGATTTCATACATCGCCGCATACGAGTAACCCTGAAGTTGGGTGGAGGCATCGTCACTTTCGGTGTCGACAACGGTCAGCCCGCCGGTAATGGGGTCGATCAGCGCCGTGGTCAGCGAAAAATACCCCTTGATCATGATGTAATCGTCATTGCCGATCTGGAAATGGTCGAGATCGGTCGGGCGGGTGATGTCGGTGACAGCATCGTCGAACAGGCCGCCGGCAGCGGTGAGCTGGCCGTTGCGGTCCATCTCGAAAATCTGGACGCCCGCATCCTGATCACCGGCGACATAGACATAGGTGCCGCCGCTGGTTTTCACGCCGAGCGGGGTACTCGCTCCGTTCAGCTCGGTTGCCCCTGCAATGCCGTCGGTCTCGTTATCGACATTGTAGAATGCATTCAAAAGGTTCGTCATCTTCAGCTCCTGTCAGTCTGTCTTTACTTGGTCACACGCAATGGTTCCGGCCCTTGCAGCGCCGAACCGCACGGCGATTTGGTTAATCCGGATTGGCCAATCCTTAACAGGCTTAAATTGCCGCAGTCAGTCATGTTTTCATTACAAACTCTGTCATATTTCTACTTTGACGTGTGGTGTAGCCGTACCTCTACCCAGGTGAGGTCCGGCGCAGTGTCTTTGCCGATGCTTCCCGCATCGAATCCGCTGTCCAAACCAGGCAAAACGGCGTAACCAGCCGGCATGGCACAGGCCCTTCCGCTCAGCGACGCCAACATGCTGCCCGTGTGGCGCCGGCCCCTCACGCTGTTGATCGTGATGGCCGCGGCGATGCCGTTTGCCTTTGCCACCTGGTCCGCGCTGCTCAACAATTTCGTCATCGAGGTGGCTGCCTTCGACGGGTGGCGGATCGGCGTTCTGCAGACGGTGCGCGAGATCCCGGGCTTTCTCGCGGTCGGGGTCATTGCGGTGATCGCGCTGATCCACGAGCAGCGGCTGGCGCTTTTGTCGCTGGTGCTGTTGGGGGTTGGCACGGCGGTGACGGCGGAGTTTCCCTCCTTTGCCGGGCTGTTGATCACCACCTTCATCGGCTCGGTCGGGTTTCACTATTACGAGACGGTCAACCAGTCGCTGCAACTCCAATGGCTGGAGCGCAAGCGGGCGCCCCAGCTTTTGGGCTGGATCCTGGCCGCGGGCTCGGCCGGGTCCCTGGTCGCCTATGGCGCGATCGTGCTGGCCTGGCAGTTCTGGGATCTGCCCTATTCGGTGGCCTATTGGGTGTCGGGCGGGGTGACGACGGCCGCGGCGATTTTTTGCCTGATCGCCTACCCGCGCTTTGCCGCGCCGCATCCGCAGACCGCGCGGCTGATCCTGCGGCAGCGCTATTGGCTCTACTATGCGCTGCAATTCATGAGCGGGGCGCGGCGTCAGATCTTTGTGGTCTTTGCGGCCTTCATGATGGTCGAAAAATTCGGCATGAAGATCCATGAGATCACGGCGCTGTTTCTGATCAACTACATCGCCAATATGCTGTTTGCGCCCTTGGTCGGGCGGCTGATCGGCCGATTTGGCGAGCGCAAGGCGCTGATCATCGAATATGCCGGCCTCTTTGGCGTGTTCGTGCTTTATGCCGGGCTTTACTGGTATGACTGGCCGCTCTGGGTTGCCTGCGCGCTTTATGTCGTCGACCATCTGCTGTTTGCCATGGCCTTTGCGATCAAGACCTATTTCCAGAAAATCGCCGCCCCGTCCGAGATCGCCCCATCGGCGGCGGTGGCCTTTACCATCAACCATATCGCCGCGGTCGCGCTGCCCGCACCGCTAGGGCTCTTGTGGCTGTTTGCGCCGGATCTGGTCTTTGCCGCGGCGGCAGCCATGTCGCTTGTGTCGCTGGGGCTGGCGACGCTGATCCCGCGGAACCCCGACCGGGGCAATGAAACCGTGCTGCGCACGAAACGGCGCCTGGTGCAGCCCGCCGAATAGCGACGCCGGTGGCCGCGGCTGGCGGCACGTGACGCGTGCGCGCACTGCGTCTCGACACCGCAGGCGCCAGCGTGCAGAACCGCCCCAACTCATCGGTGACGTGAGGTGCGAGGGTGCAGGGGAGCCGCATGGCGCAGACCGACAGCGCAGACACCGCCAAGGCCGGTCTGGAGAGCGCGCGCTTTACCCAAGGCTCGACCATGCGGCATGTGGTGGTGATGACGCTGACCGGATCGCTTGGACTGACCTTTGCATTCCTTGTTGATTTCGTTGCACTTTTCTGGGTAGGCCAACTGGGCAACGAGCTTTTGGTCGCCGCGATCGGCTTTGCCTGGACCATCCAGTTCTTCACCATCTCCTCGGCCATCGGGCTGATGATCGCGACCGTAGCACTGGTCAGCCGGGCGATCGGGGCGCGCGACCGCGCATCGGCGCGCAGCACTTTCACCGCCGCGATGATCATCATCATTGCGCTTCAACTGGCCGTTGCCCTTGTCGTGGTCGCCCTGCGCGAGCCGATCTTGTGGATGCTGGGCGCGCGCGGCCAGGCGTTGGAGGTGGCCAGCCGGTTCCTGCTCATCGCCCTGCCCTCGCTGCCGCTGATGGCCGCGGGCATGGTCGCGGCCTCGGGGCTGCGCGCCATCGGCGATGCGTGGCGGTCGATGGCCGTGACGCTGACGGCCGGGATCGTGGCGCTGATCGTCGATCCGCTGCTGATCCTCGACGAGATCGTTCTGGCCCGGGGTGCGGTTGTCCTGCCAATTGGCCTCGGCCTGGGCGTCGACGGGGCCGCGATCGGGCTGATCGTCTCGCGCGTGGCGATGACCGTCCTGGCGCTGTACTGGGTGATCCGCGTGCATGACCTGGCCGGCCCGGCGGGGCTGGCGCAGATCCGCGCCGTCGCCCGGCCCTTCTTTCGCATCGCCCTGCCGGCCATGGCCACCCAGATGTCCACCCCGATGGGCAATTTCATCGTCACGGCGATCATTGCCGGGTTCGGCGATGCCGCGGTGGCCGGCTGGTCGGTCGTCTCACGCCTGATGATCCTGGCCTTTGGCGGGATCTTTGCCCTTTCGGGTGCGATCGGCGGCATCATCGGCCAGAATTACGGCGCAAAGCTGATGGACCGGGTGGCGCGCGCCTATATCGATGCGCTGATCTTCTGCGCGATCTACACGCTGGCCACCTGGGCCGCGCTGGTGGCCCTCACCCCGTTGGTCCTGGAAGGGTTCGGGCTGACCGGCGAGGCCGCGCGCGTGGTCGAGGCCTTTACCTTCATCGGGGCCGGCGCGTTCGTTTTCACCGGCACGCTTTTTGTGGCCAATTCGGCCTTCAACAATCTGGGCCGCCCGCTTTGGGCCACGGCCTGCAACTGGGCGCGCGACGGCATTCTGATGGCGCCGATCTGCTGGATGATGGCGGTTGCGTTTGCCGCGCCGGGGGCTGTCTATGGCCAGGCGGTGGCGGGCACGATCGCCGGCGGTCTGGCCGCCCTGCTTGGCTGGCGCTATATAAAGGGGCTGAGCGACCAGGATGCGCCCGCGGGCGCCCTGCAACCCGCCAAGTAGCGCCGAGCACGATCACTCCGGACCAGAGGATACCGCCATGTTCTTCCGATCATCCGCCAAGCTGCGCGTGCCCTCGGCCGCCGAGGCGCTGCCGGGCCGCGATGCGCCGATCCCCACCGCCGAGCGGCATTTTCTCACCGACCGGCCGCTCAAACCGCCCTTTCCCGAGGGCATGGAGCAGGTGGTCTTCGGCATGGGCTGCTTTTGGGGGGTTGAGCGGATGTTCTGGTCGCTGCCTGGGGTTTGGGTCACGGCGGTCGGCTATGCCGGCGGGCCGACCCCGAACCCGACCTATCGCGAGGTTTGCACCGGGCGCACCGGCCATAACGAGGTTGTCCTGGTGGTCTATGACCCCGCCGAGATTTCCTTTGAGGCGCTGCTGAAGGTGTTTTGGGAGGGGCATGACCCCACCCAGGGCATGCGCCAGGGCAATGATGTCGGCACGCAATACCGCTCGGGCATCTATTTTAGCGACGCAACCCAGGAGGCCGCCGCCAAAGCCTCGATGCAGGCCTTTGCGCCGCGTCTTGCCGAGGCGGGCTTCGGCGCGGTGACGACCGAGATCCTGCCCGCGCCGCCCTTTTACTATGCCGAGGATTACCACCAGCAATATCTGGCCAAGACCCCGGGCGGGTATTGCGGCGTCGGCGGCACCGGCGTGACCTGCCCCATCGGGACCGGGGTTGCACAGGGGATGGCAGTTGGTGGCAGCGGCGCCTGAGGCCGCAGCGGCATGCGCCCTGCGCGCGGTCTGGTGGGCGTTGCGGGTCTTGCGGGCCTGATGGTGCTGGCGCTGATGCCCAACACAGCAACCGCCGGCGCGACCGAGGTGACGGTGCAGCTCGACCAGGCGGGCACGCCCATCATCGGCACGCTGACGCTGCCGGCCGGCGCGCCCGCCCCGGCGGTGCTGTTGCTGCACGGGTTCACCGGCACGCGCGATGAGACGCCGGTCCGCGGCACGGGCGAGGGCGTTCTAGAGCGCACCGCCCGGCATCTTGCCGATGCCGGGTTTGCCAGCCTTCGGATCGATTTTCGCGGCTCTGGCGACAGCGGCATGGACTGGGCGGACACGACCTTCTCAACCCAGATCGCCGATGCGACGCTTGCGCTTGCCTGGCTGGCCGACGACCCGCGCGTCGATGGCAGGGACCTGTCGCTGCTGGGCTGGAGCCAGGGCGGCCTCGTCGCCGCGCATGCAGCGCGCGGCCGCGCGGATCTGGCGGCGCTGATCCTCTGGGCGCCTGTCGTCGATCCGATGGACACCTATGCGCGCATCTTCGGGCAGACCCGTCTGGCCGAAGCGCTGACCCTTCCCGCGGACCGGCTTGTCGCCTCGCCGCCCGGCGGGCCGCCGGCGCTGCGCGCGGCCTTCTTTCACGAATTGCCCGAGACCAGCATGGCGGCCGCGCTGGCGCAATATCCCGGCCCGACCCTGGTGATCATGGCGCTGCGCGATGGGCTGATCGGGCCGCAGCCCGAGATCGGGGCGCGCCTGTTGCGCAGCCACAGCGGCCCATCGGCGCTGGAGGTCCTTGACACCGACCATGCCTGGGGCGCGGCCGAAGGGCCCGAAATGCTCGACACGCGCTTGCTGCCGGCAACGCTTGCCTGGCTGCGCGACCGGCATGCCGCCGTGCCCCAGCCCTCACAAACACCGCGCTCACAGACCCAGCCATGAGCGGCAGCGCCACACACACGGCGATCACCCGGCTGGCCGGGGCGGATGCGGCCGGCGCCCTGGGCGAGGCGATCGAGGCGCTGCGCCCTGCGCCCCAGGGGGTGGGCGTGTTTGAGATCGAGGATGGCAGCGGGCTGTGGGAGGTCTCGGCCTATTTCCCCGATGCGCCGGACCGCGCCGGTCTGGCCCTGCTTGCCGCGCTCTACAACGCCGCCGATTTCGCCATCTCGCGGCTGGATGCGCGCGACTGGGTGGCCCAGGTTCAGCGCGAGCTGCATCCCATTCGCACCGGTCCGTTTTTCCTGTTCGGCCCGCATGATGCGCATCGGGTGCCGATCAATGCCGTGCCCCTGCGCATCGAGGCGGCGATGGCCTTTGGCACCGGGCATCACGGCACCACGCTGGGCTGTCTGGAGGCGATGGCAGCCCTGGCCAAGCGCGGGCTCGCCCCGCGCCGGGTTGCCGATATCGGCTGCGGCACCGGCGTGCTGGCCATTGCGGCGGCCAAGCTCTGGCATGTGCCGGTGCTTGCGCTCGACATCGATGCGGTGGCGGTCCGGACCGCCCGCGCCAATGTCGCGATCAATGGCGTGGCGGGGTCTGTGCGCAGCGGATGCGCCGCTGGCTTCCGGTCAGCCGAGGCGCGCGGTCTCGACCCTGCCCCGATGGGCTATGATCTGGTGCTGGCCAATATCCTGGCCGGACCGCTGCGCCGTCTGGCCCCGCAGATCGCGCGGCAGACGGCGCCGGGAGGCCGGGTGGTGCTGTCGGGGCTGCTGGCCCGCCAGGCCGCGGCGGTGCGCGCCGTCTATGCCGGGCATGGGTTTGGCGTGGAACGCGTGTTGCTGCGGCAGGGCTGGTGCACGCTGACGCTGCGGGCACGCGGCGCGCGCAGCACCGGGCGCAGCACCGGGCGCGGACCGCTCAGCGGGTTTAGAGGGCGCCCATAGGGGCGGCCCTCAGCAG
>JBCBKN010000084.1:0-13599 GCA_038521775.1 Pseudomonadota bacterium
GCATCTGGTCGCGCTGCAGCCGCCGCGCAGCGTTTGAGCGCGGCCGATGCGTCGGGTCAGCCTGGACGATGTCCTGCAGCTTGCAGCCGTCTTGCGTGCGGCATCGGGCCAACGCGCCCGTTACCGCCGGATGATTGCGGTTTTCAAGAGCGCGGCGCGGGATGATGCGGCGCTGAAGGCGGGGCACCGCGCGCGCAGCGATGGGACGGTTGCCGGTGTGTGCCGCCGGGTCGAGGCGGTTCCGGCCTGCGGCCTCGATGACCCGCATTACTGCGCCTGCCTAGCCACGGTTCTGCGGTTTCTGGCCAGGCGCGGTGGCGCGGCAGGGTTGCACCCGCTCAATTGAGGGGGGTTGCAATTCACGCGCCGAAGTTCAACTTGATCCCGTGGTCGCGCAGAGTTGCGCGGATGCAGCACGGGAGAGGCGCATGACCGTCCTCAGCAACGACACCCACCCGGTTCACAGTCTCGACCCGCTTTGGCAGCGTCTTCGCAGCGATGCCGAGGCTATGGTGGAGCATGAGCCGACCATGGCGGCGTTTGCGCATGCTGTCGTGCTGCGGCATGCAAGCCTGGAGGCGGCGCTCAGCTTCCGGCTGGCCCAGAAGCTCGAGTCTCCGGTGATGGGCGAGATGGTGCTGCGCGAGGTGATCGAGGACGCCTATGCCGCGGACCCCTCGATCGGTCAGGCGGCCCGCGCCGATTTACTTGCGGTCTATGATCGCGACCCCGCCTGCCCGAGCATCCTGCACCCGCTTCTCTACTTTAAGGGGTTCCTGGCCATTCAGGGCTATCGCATCGCGCATTGGCTTTGGGGTCAGGAGCGGCGCAACACCGCATATTTTCTCCAGATGCGCAGCTCTGAGCGGTTTTCGGTCGACATCCATCCAGCAGCCCGTGTCGGCCGGGGTCTAATGATCGATCACGCCCATGCCATTGTGATCGGAGAGACGGCAGCCGTTGGCGACAATGTCTCGATGCTGCATTCGGTGACGCTTGGCGGCACGGGCAAAGAGGATGGCGACCGGCATCCAAAAGTCGGTGACGGTGTGCTGATCGGCGCCGGGGCAAAGGTTCTTGGCAACATCCGGATCGGCAATTGCAGCCGGATCGCGGCCGGCTCGGTGGTTCTGTCCGAGGTTCCAGCCTGCAAAACAGTGGCGGGCGTTCCCGCGCGGATTGTGGGCGAAGCGGGCTGTTCTGAGCCGTCGCGCAGCATGAACCAGCTTCTTCGTGACCTCGAAACCGGCGGTTGAGTGCCGGAAAACACTTGATCGGAGAGGTGGTCTGACCGAGATTGCCGCGGGTTCCCGCTGGTACAGGATCGGATCATGAAGATAACCACACAGCTTACGGCTGCGACGGCTGTTTTGTTCTGCGCGCATGGCGTTTCGGCGCAGGACACGGCCGAGACGGTGTTTGACGAAGTCGTCGGTTTGTACGGCACGATGGGCATGAACGTCGAGATCGGCGAACGCATGCTCGACGGTGATGTCTTCACCGCGTCAAACGTGGTGTTTGCCTACAGCTCGGCCGGTGTCAAAAGCGAGGTTATGGTCGACGAGATCCAGGTCTCGCCGAGCGAAGATCCCGACTACGCCTTTGCGATGGTGTTCGACGAGGCCATCGAGACCACCGTGACCACGGACATGCCGGGCAGCGCCGAGCCGATGGAAATTGCCGTGTTGATCGAGCAGCCGGGCAACATGACGCTGGTCGGCGGAACGCCCGAGGCGCGGACCTTTGCCTATTCTGCGGATGTGCTGCGCATGATCATGGACCAGGCGCCAATGGCGGGTCCCGACGAAGAGATGACCTTCGACATGGTCATCGCGCTTAACGAGCTGTCGGGGTTTGGCGAGACCCTCGGGGGCGAAAGCGGGCTGACCTATGAGGGTGCGTCGGCCGAAATGGAGATGAGCTACAAGATCTCCGCGGCTGATGGCGGGTTCGATTTTGCGAGCGTCTATACCGATGTGACCTTCACCGGCGAAGGCCCGAT
Organism: Pseudomonadota bacterium; assembly: GCA_038521775.1. Classification (GTDB taxonomy): domain Bacteria; phylum Pseudomonadota; class Alphaproteobacteria; order Rhodobacterales; family Rhodobacteraceae; genus J013. The sequence continues at coordinate 2,003 of JBCBKN010000084.1, forward strand.
TGCGGGCATGGTCGATGCCGCGGCGATGCTGGCCTCCGGCGTCACCTCGAAGGGTCGCTTTACCATGGCGTCGAGCGAAACCCGCATCGAGGTTATGGACGAGTTCTCCGGACCCACCCTGATCGAAATGACCTCGGGTCCGGGCACGCTCGATGCGTCGATCGCCAACGCCCATTTCGACTATGGCTTTTCAAGCGAAACCAACGTGATCAACGCATCCGGCGCGGCGCTGCCGATCCCGGCGGCCAATCTCACCGCCGATCTGATGTCGTTGCGGCTGGCCATGCCGGTGGCGCCGACCGATGCGCCCGGCGAGATGGCGATCGAACTTGCGTTGGAGGAGGTTGCGATCTCCGAAGACATCTGGGCGATGTTCGACCCGACTGCCGGGTTGCCGCGCACACCCGCGACGCTGATAGTGCGCGCGCGCAGCACCGCGACCGCTCTCGTCAACATCATGGATCCGGACGCGATGCAGGATGATCCGGCCGCGGCGATGATGCCCTATGATTTCGACGATGTGTCGATCGAGGAGCTGCGGCTGAGCGTGGCCGGGGTTGAGCTTGAGGCGGTCGGGAAGGCCGATCTGGTCGATGCAGGGCCGGTTCCGATGCCGGTTGGCGGCATCGACATCTCGCTGGCGGGCGCGCTTGGGCTGATCGAGAAGCTGCAGGCCATCGGATTGGTGCCGCCGGATCAGGCCGCCGCCGCGCCGATGATGCTGGGCATGTTCGCGCAGCCCGGCGATGCGCCGGACACCTTCGTGTCGCGCATCGAGATGACCGCGGATGGGCAGATCCTGGCGAACGGGGTTCCGATCCAGTGATCTGAGCGAGACGCGCCGGTCGCATCGGGGCGAGCGGCGCGTTCCAACCGGATCGAACGCTAGCGGATGATGATCTCATCGGGGCGTGCGAGGCCCAACACCTCGCGCGCCTGTTCGTCGAGAAGATCGAGATCGAGATACCCGTCCGACAGGCGGGTCACCCGATTGGCGAGTTCCGCGCGCGCGGCACGGCGCAGGGCCAACTCGTCGGTCAGCCGCGCCTCATGCGCGCGAAGCTCAAGCAGCCGCACCAACCCAAACTCCCCCTGAACCGCTGAAAAGCTGAAATAGCTGATCAGCCCAAGGATCGCGAAGCTGTAAAGCGTGTTCGCGATGGCATGGCTTGGCGATCGGCTGCGGCTCATTCTTCCTCCGACATTGCGACGCGACCATGCCAGACAAGGATGCAGAAGGGAATCCCCGGCAGCGGCCGGGGAGCTTTCGCCTGTGTTCAGGCCTTGCCGCGATAGATCTCCACCAGCTTGGCCAGCAGCGCCAACGCATCCTCGCGCGAGCGCTGGAAGCTGTTGCGCCCGATGATCGAGCCGTTGCCGCCCCCGTCGCGGATCGCGCGTGCATCGTCAAACACCGCATCCTGGCCCTTTGCCGCGCCGCCGGAGAAGACCACGATGCGCCGCCCGCCAAACGACGATTCCATGCAATGCGCAACGCGCGCGGCCTGGGTCGCGATGTCGATACCCTGCGCCTCATAGACCTTCTTCGCCTCGCCCTGTTCGAGGTGATCGGTCGAGAGCTTGATCTTGATGATATGGGCGCCGAGCAGGGCCGCAATCTGCGCGGCATAGGCCGAGATATCCATCGCCGTCTCGCCCGCTTTGCTCAGCGTCTCGCCGCGCGGGTAGGACCAGATGACGGTCGCCAGACCCACGGCCGCCGCCTCGCGCCGCATCTCGGAAATCTCCTCGAACATGTCGAGCCCGGCGGAGGAGCCCGGATAGACCGTAAAGCCGATGGCCGCACAGCCCAGCCGCAGCGCATCATCGACCGTGGCCGTGATCGCCTGGTCCTTCGGGGCCTCGGACGGGATCAGCGAATTGGCCGAGTTGGCCTTCAGGATGGTCGGGATCTGCCCGGCATAGGTGTCGGCGCCCGCCTCCAGCATGCCCAGCGGCGCGGCATAGGCATTCAGCCCGGCATCGATGGCAAGCTGGTAGTGATAAAGCGGGTCATAGGCGGGCGGGTTGGGGGCAAAGCTGCGCGCCGGCCCATGCTCAAAGCCCTGGTCGACCGGCAGAATGATCATCTTGCCCGTGCCGCCCAGCTTGCCGTTCATCAGCATCTGGCACAGCTTGCCTTTGACCCCGGGTGTTTCCCCTTGATAATTTGACAGAATTTTCTGAACTGCTCGCGTCGCACGCATGTTTGGAACCCCTTTCACTCATCAAGACACCGCTCTCCGGCATGTCCCCCGGCGCGGCAAAGAAAACGCCCCCGCGATAGGAGCGGAGGCGTTGCACGGATCAACGGAGACTAATTCGCCGTTGCCGCCTCGACCTTTTCACCAATGCCCGATTGCGACCAGAGCACCAGCGCCTCGGCCGATGCGGCGTCAAACGCCTCGCGCCAGACCGCGCCACCCTCCATTTGGGTCATCTCATCAAGATCGTCGCGCAGATTGGCCGCCACCAGATCGCCGCCCGCTGCGGCAAGGCTGGCCCAAAGATAGGCCAGCGCAAAGTTGCGCGGAACGCCCAGCCCCTGGCGCAGCGCCAGCGCGAGGCTGCGCATCTCGGCGATTTCGGGAGCGGCGGACAGATCGCTGGTCGCGTTGCTCAGGCCGGGATCATCGGGATAGTTCGCCAGGATCACATCCTGCGTCTGCTGGACCGCCGCGGGATCCAACCCAGCCTCGATTTCGGCTGCAACCGACAATGCGGCGGTCTCGCCGCCGGCAAGGGCGACCAGGGCATAGGGATAGGCCGCCGCGTCGTCGCCCGCATCATGCAGCCCCTCGGCCAGGATCAGCGCAGCCTCGGCGTTCCAGTTCTGCGCGGCCCGGGGCACCAACAGGTCAATGGCGGCCGCCCGGTTGCGCGGCGCCCCGACCCCGGTCATCAGCGCACGCCCGGCCTGCAGCGCCTGCGCCAGCGAGAGCTTGTCGCCCGCGGTGAGCGCATCGTTCAAAAGCTGCAGCGAAATCATCGAGGTGACGCTGTGCGGGCCATTGGACACGACCGGCTGCAGCGCTTCGATCAAGACATCGGGTCCATCGAACAGGAACTCGTCCAGCCACACGCCCCCCGGGGGGGCCATGGTGACGGTGATCCGGCTCTTGTCGGCAAGAAAGGTGGTCAGCGCGGTTTCCAGCGAGGCAACGAAGGCCGATTCATAGCTGCGCAGGGGGCGCGAGCCGCCATTGGTCAGCTCGCCGGTCAGACCGCCCACCGCCATTGACGGAATGGAATCGACCGAGCCGATCATGCTTTCGATCATGGGGGTGAACCGTTCCCAAGCGCCGGCATTCTTGATCGAGATCTCCGCGCGGCTGAGCTGGATCAGCGGATAGGGGTCGTTGTCGATCAGACCGGCAAACCAGAAATACGAGAAATCGGCCGCCAGGTCGAGCGATGCGGCCTCCGGCAGGCTCGCCTGCATGGCGACCGTCAGCCCAGAACTTGGCAGGTCATAGGCCAGATCGATCACCGCCGCATCCATCGTCACGCCGTCATAGCCGATGCCGGCCAGGAACTCGCGCGGCTCCTGCTCAAGACAGATCGGCGGGATCGACAGATCGGTCACCTCGATGATCTCGGAAATGACATCGGAGGTCAGCCCGCTGGTCACAGACATCCGGCCGATCGAGATCTCGCACTCCTCCTCGCCCTCAAGCCAGTCAAGCGGCGGATAGATCTTCACGCCGGTCGCCACCACGCCGGAAAGCGGGTCGTAGCTGAGCGATTCATAGGTGAAGTCGACCACGCTGCGCAGCACCAGCACCGTGTAGGCCCGCAGCGTGTTCTGCACGAATTGCGCCGCCGCGCTTGCGTCTTGTGCCGATGTGACCGAGGGTTGAAGGACCAAAACCGACGCGGTCGCCGCGCCAAGCAGTGTCATCCGGATCATGCCGGGTCTCCTTTTAAGAAACGCGCGCGAACCTAACACAGCTTCCATGGCGAAAAAACGTCAGCCGACGGGTTTCAGACCTGCAAAGCCGCCACACCGGGCAGGGTTTTGCCCTCCAGCCACTCCAAAAACGCCCCGCCGGCGGTTGAGACATAGCTGAAGCGCGCCGCCGCGCCGGAACTCTTGAGCGCCGCGACCGTGTCGCCGCCCCCTGCAACCGAAAGGAGAGTGCCCACCGCGGTCAGCTCGGCGGCCGCGAGGGCGGCCGCATCGGTGGCGGCGTTGAAGGGCGCGATCTCAAAGGCCCCCAGCGGCCCGTTCCACACAAGCGTGCGCGCCGCGGCAAAGCGCCGCTTTATCTCGGCAACCGCCTTGGGCCCGGCATCGAGGATCATTGCATCCTCGGGGCAGGCGGAGGCGGGCACGGTTTCGCTCTCTGCCCCGGCGCGAAACTCGCGCGCGACCACGACATCCGCGGGCAGCACGATCTCACAGCCCGCGCCCTCGGCCTTTGTCAGGATCTCGCGGGCGGTCTCGGCCAGATCATGCTCGCAGAGCGATGTGCCGACCGGCAGACCCTGGGCGGCCAGAAAGGTGTTGGCCATGCCGCCGCCGATCACGATCTGGTCGACCTTGCCGATGAGATTGCCCAGAAGATCGAGCTTGGAGGAGACCTTCGCGCCGCCGACCAGTGCGATCACCGGATGCACCGGATCGGCCAGCGCCTTTTCCAGCGCCCGCAACTCTTCTTCCATCAGCCGCCCGGCGCAGGCCGGCAAATGATGCGCAACCCCTTCGGTGGAGGCATGAGCGCGATGTGCGGCCGAAAACGCGTCGTTGCAATAGACATCGCCAAGCGTGGCCAGGAACGCCGCCATCTTGGGGTCATTGGCTTCTTCCATCGGCGTGAAGCGGGTGTTCTCGACCAGGATCACCGCATCGCTGGCCTCAGCATCTATGGCAGCACGATCCGGCCGCTCGATGAACACAACCGACCTGCCAAGGGCCGTTTCCAGCGCCGGCACGACCCGGCGCAGCGACATCTCCGGCACCGGTTTGCCCTTGGGCCGGCCGAAATGGGCCAGCAGAACCGGGCCGCCGCCTTTTGCAATGATATCGCCGATGGTGGGAACCACCCGCTCAATCCGGGTGGCGTCCGTAACCCGCCCGTCATCGACCGGCACATTGAGATCGACCCGGACCAGCACACGCTTGCCGGCAAGATCCATATCGTCAAGCGTTCTCCAGCTCATCGGAGCCTCCGAAAGAAAGACGCCTCCGGCGGGAGTATTTTTTCCAAGAAGAAGGCTCCGGTGCGCTTCTTCTTGGTCCAAATACTCAAATCCGACGGCGATGTCGTCAGATGAGCTTGCCCATTGCGACCGCGGTGTCGGCCATGCGGTTGGAAAAGCCCCATTCATTGTCATACCAGCTCAGAACCCTGCACATCGTGCCGTCCATCACCTTGGTCTGATCCATATGGAACACGCTGGAATGCGGGTCATGGTTGAAATCAATGCTGACCAGGGGCTCATCGGTAAAGCCCAGAACGCCCGCGAGCGGCCCCTCGGCCGCGGCGCGCACGGCGCCGTTGATCTCCTCAACGCTGGTCTCGCGCGAGGTCGTGAAGGTGAGATCGACAACCGAGACATTCGGCGTCGGCACCCGGATGGCGACACCGTCGAGCTTGCCATTGAGCTCAGGCAGCACCAGCCCGACCGCGCGGGCCGCGCCGGTGGAGGTGGGGATCATGCTCATCCCCGCCGCGCGGGCCCGGTAAAGATCCTTGTGCATGGTGTCGAGCGTGGGCTGATCGCCGGTAAAGCTGTGGATCGTGGTCATGAAGCCCTTGTCGATGCCGATCGCCTGGTTCAGCACATGCGCAACCGGGGCCAGGCAGTTCGTGGTGCAGGAGGCGTTTGAGACAACGGTGTCCTCGGCGGTAAGCGCGGCGTCGTTCACGCCAAAGACGATGGTCTTGTCCGCACCCGATGCCGGGGCCGAGACCAGCACCCGTTTCGACCCGTTCTCCAGATGCAGTGCGGCCTTGTCGCGGCTGGCAAAGATCCCGGTGCATTCCAGCGCCACGTCGACATCGCCCCAGGGCAGCTCCTTGGGATCGCGGATCGCCGTCACCCGGATCGGGCCGCGCCCGGCATCGATGGTGTCGCCCTCGACCGTCACCGTGCCGGGAAACCGTCCATGCACGCTGTCGCGGCGCAGCAGATGCGCGTTGGTCTCAACCGGGCCCAGATCGTTGATCGCCACGACCTCGATATCGGTCCGCCCCGCCTCGACGATGGCCCGCAGCACATTGCGCCCGATGCGTCCGAAGCCGTTGATTGCAACCTTGACCGCCATGATCCCCTCCGACACCTGAAAAATGAGCCAATGGCCGGCCCCTCAGGGACCGGCCGTCGCGCTGCCGAATAAAGGGGTGCCGGGGGCGCGGTCAATCGCAATCGTGCGCCACCGGTCGCAATGCGGCTCAGCCCTTCGGCGCACCATAGAGATCGAAGGCCACCTGAACCTGCTCGCCCACCCGGCTGAAGAGCGAGGAAAAGCCGATGCCCAGCCCGTAATCCTGACGGTCGAGGTTCAAAACGCCGCGGGCGCGCAGGCCGCCCTCCGCCTCCTGAATGTCGAGCTCGACGGCAAGATCGACCACCCGCCCCTTGATCTCGATCTGGCCGCGGGCCAGGAAACGGTCGGTGTCGATCCGCTCCAACCCGACCAGGCGGAAGGTGAAATCGGGGTGTTCCTCGGCATGGAACCAGTCGATGCTTTGGGCAAAATGCGTGCGCACGGGGTCGCGCAGGCGGATGCTGTCGGACCGGATCGTCAGCTCAACATCGGCGGCCTGCGGCTGGGCCGGGTCGAAGACCGCGCTGCCGGTCAGCGCCGAGAAGCGGCCTTCCTGCGTCGTGCCATCCTCGACATAGGAAAACATGATCTTGCTGCGCTCGGCATCCAGCCGGTATTCGGCCGCGCTGGCAGCGCCGGCCAGGGCCAGGGTCGAGATCAGGGCAAGGGTTGCGGTGCGGGCGGTGCGGATGAAGCGCATGATGTCCTCCAAGGATGTTCCGGGCGTTCCCAGGGTTTCGATGCCCCCATCATGCCCAAACAAACTAGCGCGACTGTGCTGGCCGGCACGCCCCGAGATGCGCAGCCCTCGGTTAACAAACCATCACAAAAGCGCTTTCACCCTGTCGGCAATTGCCCCGGCCGTGATGCCGAAATGCGCATAGAGCTCCTTATAGGGACCCGACGCGCCGAACCCGGCCATGCCGACGAAATCGGCCTTGGCCTCGCGCCCGCGCTCGCCCAGCAGCCAGCGGTCCCAGCCCTGGCGCACCGCGGCCTCAATGCCCACGCGCACGGCACCTGCCGGCAGCACGCGTTTGCGATAGCCCTCCTCCTGCGCCTCAAACAGCTCCCAGGCCGGCATGGACACAACCCGGGTGCCGATGCCCTCGGCCTGCAATTGCGCGCGCGCCTCCATGGCGATGGCCACCTCCGATCCGGTGGCAAGCAGGATCGCCGCCCGCTTGCCCTCGGCTTCGGCCAGAACATAGGCGCCCTGCGCGCTGAGGTTGCGGCGCTTTGTATCCTCGCGCAGCACCGGCAGGTTCTGCCGCGTCAATGCCAGCACCGAGGGCCCGTCAACCCCGCTCAGCGCCAGATGCCAGGCCTCGGCCGTTTCCACCGCATCGGCGGGGCGGAAGAGCGTGAGGCCGGGGATCGCGCGCAACGCCGCCAAATGCTCGACCGGCTGATGCGTCGGCCCATCCTCGCCCAGCCCGATGCTGTCATGGGTCATCACATAGACCACCCGCTGGCCCATCAGGGCCGAGAGCCGCATCGCCCCGCGCGCATAGTCCGAAAAGACCAGAAAGGTGCCGCCATAGGGCACAAGCCCGCCATGCAGCGCGATGCCGTTCATCGCCCCGGCCATGCCATGCTCGCGAATGCCGTAATGCACATAGCGGCCCTTGCGATTGTCGGGCGCGAAAATGCCCAGATCGGGCGTGCGGGTGTTATTGGAACCGGTCAGATCGGCCGAGCCGCCGAGCGTCTCGGGCATCACCGCATTGATCTCAGCCAGCGCAATCTCGGAGGCTTTGCGGCTGGCGATCTCGGGCTTTTCGGCAATGAGCCTTGTGCGCAGCGCCGCGACGGTTTTTTCCAGCTTCTTGGGCGGCACACCGGCCATCACACGCGCAAACTCCGCCCGGCGCCCGGGCGAGAGCGCGGCCAGACGCGCCTCCCAGGCCGCACGGTCGGCCGCGCCGCGGCTGCCGGCGCTTTCCCAGGCCGATTTCACGTCGGACGGCACCTCGAACGGCGCATGCGACCAGCCATAGATGTCGCGCAAGCTGGCAATCTCGCTGTCCCCCAGCGGTGCGCCATGCGCCCCGGCCGTGCCCTCCTTGGTCGGCGCGCCATAGCCGATCTTGGTCTTGCAGGCGATCAGCACCGGGCGGCGCGCGGTCATCGCCGTGGTCATGGCGCCCTCGATCGCCGCCGGGTCATGCCCATCGCAGCCGATGACCATCCAGCCCGAGGCGCGGAACCGCACAAGCTGGTCGGTGACATCGGCCAGCGAGACGGCCCCGTCGATGGAAATGCCATTGTCATCCCACAGCACCACCAGCCGGCCGAGGCGGTGCTTGCCGGCAAGGCTGATCGCCTCCTGGCTGATCCCCTCCATCAGGCAGCCATCGCCCGCGATCACCCAGGTCCGGTGATCGACAACCTTGGTGCCAAAGCGCGCGCGCAGCGCTTCTTCGGCCATCGCCATGCCCACCGCATTGGCCAGCCCCTGGCCCAGCGGGCCGGTGGTCGTCTCGATGCCCGGCGCATGGCCGAATTCGGGATGGCCTGCGGTCTTCGCGCCAAGCTGGCGGAAATTGCGCAGCTCATCGATGGGCATGCCGGGATAGCCCGCCAGATGCAGCAGCCCGTAAAGCAGCATCGAGCCATGGCCGGCCGAAAGCACGAAACGGTCGCGGTCGGGCCAGTCCGGCGCGGCGGCATCATGGCGCAGGAATTTCGAAAACAGCACCGTGGCGACATCGGCCATGCCCATCGGCATGCCGGGATGCCCGGATTTTGCGGCCTGCACCGCATCGACCGCCAGCATGCGCAGCGCGGTTGCCATTTGCCAATGTTCGGTCTGCGCGTTGCGCCGGTCTGCGATGGTCACGGTGCTGTCTCCCTCATCCGGCCGCCCCGGATTTTGGGCGCAGCAATAACAGCCGCTAGCCCATGGTCAAGCGGGCCTGCCAAATGCCGCGTCGGGGCGCCGCGACCCGGGGGATGTGAATTGGCTTGATCCGCGCTAGACTTGCGCCCGGGGCAAGAAGAGGCGATTCGCCGACCGGAAAACCCATGCCTCAATGCCGCGCTTGCAAAATATGGCATTGGTGAGACATGGGAGTTCGACGCCGACAGGCAGGCGTCGGGGCGGTGAACGACCGGGCAGGAAAGGGATGTTGATGGAGGACGACCATCTGAAGGCGCTGGAATCCCGGATCACCACGGCGCTGGACCGCATCGAGACCGCGCTGGACGCGCCATGCGCCGCGGGAGAGGCCGCACCCAATGGCGAATTGGATGCCGAGATCCGCTCCCAGGCCGAGGAGATCGACCGACTGCGCGGCAGGCTTGACGAGATGAAGGAAGCGCGCCGGCGGGATGCCGATGACGTCTCGGCGATTTTGGCGGATCTGCGCCCGCTGTTGGAGCAATAGCCGATGCCCGAGATCGACATTGCAATTGCGGGCCGGAACTACCGCGTCGCCTGCGATCCCGGAGAGGAGGCGCATCTGACCGCGGCCGCACGGCTGATCGATCTGGAGGCGGACGCACTGCGCCGGACCGCGGGCTCGGTGCCCGAAAGCCGGCTGATGCTGATGTCCGCGCTGATCATCGCCGATCGTCTCAACAGCACCGAGGCGCGCTTGCGATCGGCCGAGGAAACCCTGCGCGACAGCGAGGCTGCCTTGCGCGTGGCCGACGCGCAGCTTCGCAACGGCGTCGATGTCGAGGCGCTGTCGGCTGAGCGTGACGACCGCTCGGGAGACCGGCCGGGGGATCGCCCGGGCGACCGCCCGGGCGACCGTCTGCCGCGCGATCAGCGCAACCTCTTTGCCGATGACATTGCCGATGACGCGCTGGATCTGTTGGAACGGACCGCCGCCCGCCTGGAAGCATTGGCCGATAAGGTGGCGCCACCCGAGTGAGGTCTGGTCCTGAGCGGGCCCCTGGGCCCGGCCGCCGTATCGCGCGCCGGGCGGTCCGGTGTCGACGCAGCAGGATCAGGCGTCGCAGCCGGATCAGGCGTCGCTGTTGGCCTCGCGGATCTTCTCTGCCGCGGCCTTGTCATAGCCCACGCCCTTGGTCTCGAGAAGCTGGTCGAACTCACCCGACATCACCATTTCGGTGATGATGTCGCATCCGCCCACAAACTCGCCCTTCACATAAAGCTGCGGGATCGTGGGCCAGTCGGAAAAATCCTTGATGCCCTGGCGGATGTCGGCGTCATTGAGAACATTCACATCCTTGAAGGTCACGCCCATATAGTTGAGCACACCCGCCACGCGGGCCGAAAACCCGCATTGCGGCATTGTCGCGTTGCCCTTCATGAACAGCACCACATCGTTGCCATCCACATCCGCCTGAATGCTTGCCGCTGCGTCGGTCATCGGTTTTCTCCTTGGCCGTTCGGCCGGAATACTGGGTCGCGGTGATAGATAATCGAGCGCGTCCGCCCCTGCAATGGGGCCTTTACCTGCCACAGCGATGCCGCGGATGCGCCGCTTGGCCGGGCGGCCCCCACGCGGCGGTTCATCCATGCCCTCCATCGTCGGGGCCCCCGCGATCGTCGCGCCGCTGCGTGTCCGCAGATCGGGTCGGACGCGGGCGGCCGCGCTGTCGCCGTATCATCAGGCCGACGAAAACCGCAATCGCGCCGGCTGCCATCAGGAAGGTGGCGAACGCGCTCACTCCGGCGCGCGGGTGGTGAGCGCCAGGGCGTGCAACTCTCCCGCCGGGCCGTCCATCTTGCCCTTTAGCGCGGCATAGATCGCGCGCTGCTGCTGAACCCGGTTGAGGCCGCGGAATTCCTCGGCAATGACCGTGGCGGCGTAGTGGTTGCCGTCGCCGGCGAGATCCGTGATCGTGACCTGGGCGGTCGGAAACGCCTCCTTGATCAACCGCTCGATCTCCACCGCTTCCATCGCCATGCCGATCCTCCCTGTCCTCACCGGTGTAGGCGCTGACCCGGGGCTTCGCAAGACCATGCGCGCGGGCAGGACCCCGCGACGGCACATGTGCTGTGAGGATCGGCTGTCCGGGCAGGCCGTATAGCCGGGCTATGTGGGTGGGCCGTGCAGCTGGGCTTGGTTGTGGGTGCGCCGTGCAGGCGAGTTTTGCAGGCGGGCCGCGCAGACGGACCGTGTGGGTGAGCCGTGTGGGTGGGCCGTGCAGGTGGGCCGTGCCCACCCCCGCTGTGGCCGGTATCAGCTCGTCAAGGAGGTCAGCTCATAAAGGAGTTCAGGCCGCCCTCATGCGCCGCCCTCAGGTCCGACAGCGTGACCCGGTGCCCGGCAAAATCCACCCAGAGCCCGCCGAACCGGCCGACATGGGCCACCGGGATCTCGGCGCTCAGAATGCGGGCCATGGC
>JBCBKN010000085.1:0-13581 GCA_038521775.1 Pseudomonadota bacterium
GAACACCCGCAGGGCATTCTCGCGCATCAAAAGCCGCTGGCTTTCCGGGCGCAGGCCCAGCGCCTCGATCTCCTCAACCGCGCGTTCGGGGTCGATCACCGGCCAGTCGGTGCCAAAAAGCACCTTCTCGCGCCCATAGCTGTTGAGGTAATGCACCAACTGCGGCGGCCAGTGTTTCGGTGCATAGGCATCGACGCCGATGAAGACATTCTCGTGCTTCCAGGCCATGGAGATCATCTCATCGGTCCAGGGCACGCCGATATGAATGCCGATGAGCTTGAGCTCGGGAAAATCGATCGCCACATCGTCGAGGGTGATCGGCCGACCCACCGAGGGCAGCCGCCGCTCGCGCGAATAGACCAGGTTATGCCCGACCTGCATCATGATCGGGATGTCGAGCTCGCAGCATTTGGAGTAATAGGGGTAATAGCGCCGGTCATTGGGCGCGAGCCCGAACCAATGCGGGTAGAGATGGGCGCCGACAAAGCCCAGCTCCTTGACCGCATGCTCCAGATCGTAAATCCCCTGCATGCCGCGAAACGGGTCCACGCCCGCAAGGCCCGAGAAGCGGTGCGGCCAGGCTGAACAGACCTCGGCCACGCGCTCATAGGTGATCTCGAACGAGCCGCGGATCTTCAGATCGCCGGCCCGCACCGCAATCATCAGCGCCCGGTCGATGCCGGCACGGTCCATCTTGCGCAGATAGGCATCGAGCGGCACGCCGCCGCGCATTTCGGGGGGCATGCGCACCTGGGCCTTGAAGGTCTCGTCAAGGCCCGTGCGCTCCTCCCGCACCTCCTGCGGGGTGAAGAGATTGCACACGATGTCGATGGCACCCATGGCCGGTTCTCCCTCTGGCGACGCGGCCGTCACGGATCCTGGATCGCGGATCGCTGTCCTGTCGCGCAAATCTCAATCGCATTCCGGGCCCGCGCTGTCAGCAGGCATGTGCCGCACCGGCACGCCCCGTTCATTCGGCGGCATCCTGCCGGGCCGGCAACCGCGATGCGGTGGCTGTGGCGGTCGCGGCCGCAGCCAGCAGATGCGAGGACATCACGCTTTCCGCCCAGTCCGGCGCCCGGGCCGCAATCGCATCGACGATCTCGTGATGATGCGCGGCCGAGCGGATCAGATCGCGGGGCGAGTACATCCGATAAGTGCGCAGAACGATGGCCATATCGACGGCAAAGGAGAGCATGCCCGCCAGCCGCTGCGAGCGCGCGGCATGCATGATGCCCTTGTGAAAGGCCTCATTGGCGATGCTCAGGGCCTGGAAATCGGCATCGGTCTTGGGCGGGGTGCAGGCCGACATCCTGTCGGCAAGCGCGCGCAGCCCGGCAATCTCGGCCTCGGTGGCAAAGCGCGCCGCGCGGCCGGCCGCATAGCTTTCCAGCATCTTGCGGATGCGAAAGATCTGCTCGATCTCATCGGCGGGAAACTGCGCCACCCGGGCGCCATGCCCGGCCTCGCGCTCCACAAACCCCTCCAGCACCAGCCGTTTGAGCGCCTCGCGCACCGGGGTGCGGGATATCCCCAGGGTCTCGGCCAGGGTCGCCTCGGTCAGACGCGTGCCCGAGGACAGCTCGCCGGTCAGTATCTCGCCCCGCACCCGGCGATAGGCAAACTCCGCCGCGGTCTCGCGACGCCCTTCCGGCTGGCCAAACGCGTCTTCCACGGCCCGCGCTCAGGCCGCCTGCGGCACGGGAAACCCGCCCGCTTTCATCACCATCCCGGGGACCGGATGCTCAAGCCGGGCCTCAAGCCATTCTGCCGCCTCGATGCAGGCTGAAAGATCCATGCCCGTCGAGACGCCCGAGCGTTCGAGCATGTAGACGAGATCCTCGGTGGCAATATTGCCGGTGGCCTTTGGTGCAAAGGGGCAGCCGCCCACCCCGCCGAAGGAGGCGTCGAGCGCCGTTGCCCCGGCCTGCACCCCGGCCCAGGCATTGGCGATGCCGGTGTTGCGGGTGTTGTGCAGATGGAGCCGGATGGGCGTGTCGGGGAATTCGGCGCGCACCGCGCCCACCCGCTGGGCAATGTCGCGGGGCGTGGCGACCCCGATTGTGTCGGCAAGCGCCAGCTCATGGGGGCCATGCGCCATTGCCGCCTCGACGACATGGAGAAGCCGTGCAAGCGGCACCTCGCCCTCAAAAGGGCAGCCGAACGAGGCCCCGATCGTCACCCCGGCCGCAACCTGCCCGCGCGCGGCCGCCGCAATCTCGCCCCAGGCGGCGATGCTTTGGGCCGTCTCCACACCCTGATTGCGCCGGTTGAACATGTCGCTGGCAACGATGACGAAATTCACCTCATCGAGCCCGGCCGCCACCGCGCGCTCAAACCCGCGTTGGTTGAGCGCCAGACCGATATGCCTGGCGCGGCCCTTGGTCAGCCGGGCGGCCAGCGCATCGGCATCGGCCATCTGCGGCACGCGCTTTGGATTGACGAAACTGGTGACCTCGATACGTGCCGCACCGGCCGCGTCGGCCCGGTCGATGAGGACGAGTTTGGTATCCAGATCGAGGATCTTGGGCTCATTCTGTATACCGTCTCGGGGCGAAACCTCGATGATTTCCACCGAATCCACGTTTTTTCCTCCCCTGCCCTTTCCTTTGGTATTCCGGAATGTATCCTTATGCGCGTCGAGGGCAACCCGTTCGGGAAAGGCGGGATCCGGCGGCACGACAGGAGAGATTGGACATGGCCGACAGCGCGGCGTCCGCAGAGCGCATGACAGATCACCGCGACGCCGAGGCGGCGCCGGAGGCCGAACCGGCGCCGCAGGGCCCGCTGGCCGATATGCGTGTGATCGAGATGGGCCAGCTTTTGGCCGGGCCATTCTGCGGCCAGCTTCTGGCCGATTTCGGCGCCGAGGTGATCAAATGCGAGCAGCCCGGCGCGGGCGATCCGATGCGCCAATGGGGCCGCGAGAAACCGCATGGCAAATCGCTCTGGTGGCCGGTGGTCGCGCGCAACAAAAAGTCGATCACGCTCAATCTGCGTGAGCCCGAGGGCCAGGATGTGGTGCGCAAGCTGGTCGAAACCTCCGACATTCTGATCGAGAATTTCCGCCCCGGCACGATGGAGCGCTGGGGGCTGGGCTATGACGCGTTGAGCGCGATCAACCCCAGGCTCGTGATGGTGCGGGTGACCGGGTTCGGACAGACCGGCCCCTATGCCAAGCGCGCGGGCTATGGCGCGATCGGCGAGGCGATGGGCGGCCTGCGCTATGTGGTGGGAGACCCCTCGACCCAACCCTCGCGCATGGGCATCTCGATCGGCGATGAGCTGGCGGCGACCTATGCCTGCCTGGGCGCGATGATGGCCGTGCATGCGCGCGAGCGGACCGGGCGCGGCCAGATCGTCGACAGCGCGATCTATGAGGCGGTGCTGGCGATGATGGAGAGCCTCGTCTCGGAATATGACGTGGCGGGCTATGTGCGCGAACGCACCGGGCCGATCCTGCCCAATGTCTCGCCCTCGAACGTCTTCGACACCAAGGATGGCAAGCTGCTTTTGATCGCGGCCAATCAGGACACCGTTTTCAAACGGCTTGCCGCGGCGATGGGCCGGCCAGAGCTGGCCGAGGATGCGCGCTATGCCACCCATTCGGCGCGCGGTGCGCATCAGGCCGAGCTCGACAGGCTGATCAATGAGTGGACACGGACGGTCGAGATCGGGCCGCTTGAGGCGTTGCTGGAGGAAAACGGCGTGCCCTGCGGGCTGATCTACAAGGCCGAGGACATGATCGAGGATCCGCATTTCCAGGCGCGCGAGGCCATCGTGAAGGTCCAGCATCCCGATTTCGGGCCGATCCGCATGCAGAACGTGGCGCCCAAACTCTCCGACACGCCCGGTGCTGTGCGTCATGTCGGGCCGGCGCTGGGCGAGCATAATGACGATGTCTATCGCGGCATTCTGGGTCTGAGCGACGAGACGCTCGCGGAGTATGCCGCGCGCGGCATCGTTTAGCACGGCGGCTGGGATCGGGCATGGAATGAGGCGGCGCGCGTGCTGATGGACCCGGTGGAGCGATCCGAGTTTCTGCCGCTGGCCGAGGCGGCCGCACGGCTGGGCATCAGCCGTCTGAAGCTGCGCGAAGCGGTGGCCAAGGGTCTGTTGCCCGCGCGTCGCGACAATCGCGGCCGCTGGCGGGTCGATCTCGCCCTGGCGCCCGGCCCCAGTGGCGCGCAGGATCTTGCGGCGCTGGCCGAGCACAAAACCGCCGCCCCGGAAGCGCTGATCGAAGCCCTGTTCGATGAGATCGAGGAGCTGACGGCGGAGCGCGACGAGGCGGTGCAGGACGCAGCCGAGGCGGCAGTTTTCGTCCAGCGCCAGCAGGATGCGCTGGAAAACACCGCAAAGGCACTGGAAACCGCACAGGCCGACGCCGCGCGCCTGTCGGGTTTGCTTGATCGCGCGCTCGATTTGGCAGACACTCTCACCAGGCGGGATGGATCGGCAGACCCTGTCACGGAACGTGCGCTTGCACTTCTCGAAGAGACCGCCGGCGCACTGGAGGCGAGCCGCATCGAGGGGACGCGGCTCGCCTCGCTTCTTTCCCGGGCCATTGCGCTGGCCGATGAGGCGGCCGGCCGCGGCGAAGCCCAGCGTGCCGCACTGGGCGCGACGGCCGAACGGGCGCTTTCCCTGTTGGACCGCAGCACCCGCGATCTGGAAACGGCGCGCGGCGATGTCGCCCGCGCCACAGCGCTGCTCGATCGGGCCATGGCGGTCAGCGACCGGCTTGAGCGCGACAATGCCGAGAAAACCCGCGCGCTTGATGCACAGGCGCGGATGGTCGACCGGCTCTTCTCGATCTCCGAAACCGCGCTCTCGGCGGCCGCCAAGATGCGCAGCACTGAACGGCCGCGGCTTTTTCACCGCCTCTTTGGCCGCAAATCCGACGACGGGCAGGGGCAATGAGCGCGCGTGCTCTGGTTCCAGCCGGGTCCGAGGCGGCGGTGGCAACCCTGCAGGCATCGCCCGGCATTGCCGTGCACGGGCTGGTCTTTTTGACCGGCATGACCGGCAGCCGGCCCGATGGTTCGATGCCCGAGGGGCTGGACGCGCAGGTCCATTCTGCCTTTGCCAAGATCGCCGCCGTGCTGGGCGAGGCCGGGCTGACGCTGGGCGCGATGGTCGAGATGACGAGCTATCACATCGGGCTGCGCCCGCAGTTCGAGCGGTTTCAGGCGCTGCGCGCGGCCTATGTCTCGCCGCCCTACCCGGCCTGGACCGCGCTTGAGGTGGCGGGGCTGCGCCGGGCGGGCGCGCTCTTTGAGATCCGGGTCGTTGCGGCGCATCCAGAGAAAGACGCAGAGGGGAACGAGGCATGAGCGGAACCGAGGATCTGATACGCACATATGAAGCGCGGCTGGCCGAGATCGAGGCCCGGTTGGCGCGCATGGAAGGCGCGGGGCC
The DNA here is from genome assembly GCA_038521775.1 of Pseudomonadota bacterium. Lineage (GTDB taxonomy): Bacteria > Pseudomonadota > Alphaproteobacteria > Rhodobacterales > Rhodobacteraceae > J013. Next base: position 5,422 of record JBCBKN010000085.1, read on the forward strand.
GGTCGCGGTGCCGGCACCGGTCAGCCGGGCCTCGCGCAGCCGGGCGGCGACCGGTCTGCGGCTGGGCGTCGATGTGGGCGGCACCTTCACCGATCTTCTGCTTCTGGACGAGGCGCGCGGCCGGGTGGTCACCGCCAAGGTGCCCTCAACCCCCGAGGACAGCTCGGTCGGCGTGCTCAACGGCATCGAAAAGATCTGCCGCGAGGCAGGCATCACGCCGGGCGACATCGCCGAGGTGATGCATGGCACCACCGTGGCCACCAACACCGTCCTCACCTCCTCGGGCGCGGTGGTCGGGCTGGTGACCACCAAGGGCTACAAGGACACGCTGCAGATCGCACGCTCCTATGTGCCGGGCGGGCTGGGCGGCTGGGTGATCTGGAACAAATCCCTGCCCCTTGCCCCGCTAGAGCTGACCATCGAGGCCGAAGAGCGCATGGCGGCCGATGGCACGGTCCTCACGGCGCTGAACGAGGCGGCCATTCGCGCCGAGCTCAAAACCCTGTCGGGCAAGGGGATCGAGGCGCTGACCATCTCGCTCTTCAACGGCTATGTGAACCCCGCGCATGAGCTGCGCATCGCCGAGATCGCGCGCGAGGTGATGCCCCATATCCCCGTCTCGACCGGGGCTGCGATCATGCCGGAGATGTATGAGTATGAGCGCACCGAAACCTGCGTGGTGAACTCCTATGTCCGCCCGGTCGTGTCGAAATATGTGGGCAGCCTGCAAAGCGAGCTGACCCGGCGCATGGGCGACATGAACCTGCAGATCCTGCGCTCGGATGGCGGGCTCTCCTCGGCGGCCGCGGCCATGGAGACCCCGGTGAACCTCTTGATGTCGGGCCCCGCCGGCGGCGTCTCGGGCGCGAAATGGATCGCCAAGAATGCCGGGTTCGGCAATCTTCTGACCTTCGATATGGGCGGCACCTCGACCGATGTGGCGCTGATCGAGGGCGGCGAGGCGCGCACGAGGCGCGAAACCCGGGTCGGCGATGTCACGGTGCGCGCGCCCTCGATCGATGTGCGCACGGTGGGCGCGGGCGGCGGCTCCATCGCCTATGTGCCGGATCTGACCAAGGCGCTGCGCGTCGGCCCTCAATCGGCCGGGGCCGTGCCGGGGCCGGCCGCCTATGGCGCGGGCGGCGAGGCGCCGACCGTGACCGATGCCAATGTGGTGCTGGGCTATCTTCCGTCCGATGCGCGGCTGGGCGGGGATATGGCGATCCGCCGCGATCTGGCCGAAACCGCGGTGGGCACAATCGCCGGGCCTTTGGGCAAATCCGTCGAGGATGCGGCCGAAGGCGTCGTTGCCATCGTCAATGAAAACATGTGCGGCGCGCTGCGGCTGGTCTCGGTCGAGCAGGGCTATGACCCGCGGGATTTCGCGCTGATCGGCTTTGGCGGGGCCGGCCCCCTGCATGCCAATGCGCTTGCCAAGCTGATCAATGCCTGGCCGGCGATCATCCCGCCCGGGCCCGGGGTGCTTTGCGCCTATGGCGATGCGACCACGCGCCTGCGCAACGAGGCCTCGCAAACCTTTGTGCGGCGGGTGGCCGAAACCTCGGATGCCGAGATCGGGCGGATGCTCTCCGAGCTCGAAGCCGCGGCCTCGGGCGATCTTGAGAGCGAAGGGGTCGGCCGTGCCGAGCAGGAGGCGCTCTATCAGATCGACATCCGCTATCACGGCCAGGGCATGAAGCTGACCATCGACATGTCGCCGGCAGAGTTCCGCACCGACGGTCTGGCGGGCATCACCCGGCGCTTCGATGACGAGCATGAAAAGCTCTTTACCTTCGCGCTTGATGCCGAGCATGAGCTTGTGGGCCTGCGCGCGGTCGTGCAGGGCGGCGAGAAACCCTTTATCGGCGGCGAGCTCGCGCAGGGCGGCACCCCGGCCGCGGCGGTGATCCACGACACCAAGCTTTATGTCGACGGGGCCTGGGCGCCGGCCAAGATCTATGACCGCGCCAAGCTGGGTGCGGGCGATGTGATTGCCGGGCCCGCGGTTGTGACCGAGATGGACAGCACCACACTGATCCTGCCCGGCCATGAAGGCATCGTCGACAAGGTGGGCAACATCCTGATCTGGCCCCAGGGCCATGAGGCGCTGACCGCGCGCAAAGCACGCTGAGGGGGAGACGGGACATGCCAGCAAAAGTAATCGAAGCGAACCCGAAGCCGTTTCCGCGGGTCAAGGTCGACCCCATCACGCTCGACATCGTGGAAAACGCCCTGCGCAATGCGCGCGCCGAGATGGACGCGGTCTTGTTTCGCACCGCCATGTCGCCCGGCATTCGCGAGCAGCATGACGCCTTCCCCATGATCGCCAATCAGGAAGGCAAGATGGTGGTCGGGCAGTTCGGCTCGTTCCTTTACGGCTTCATGCAGGGCTATGAGGGCGAGATCGAGGATGGCGACATTTTCCTCTCCAACGATCCCTATTCGGTGGGGGGCGCGATCAGCCATCTCAACGATTGGCTGATGATGATGCCCATTTTCCACGAAGGCCGGCTGGTGAGCTGGGCGGCCATGTTCGGGCATATGACCGATGTCGGCGGCAAGGTGCCCGGCTCGCTGCCCACCGATGCCAAGATGATCTATGAAGAGGGGCTGATCGTGCCCCCCACCAAGGTCTATCGCGGCGGCGAGCTGCAAGACGAGATCCTCAACATCATCCTGGCCAATTGCCGGATGCCGGAATGGAACAAGTCGGATTTCTTCGCCATCATCGCGGCGCTGCGCCTGGCCGAACGCCGCGTGCGCGAGAATATCGAGCGGTTCGGCGTCGACACCTACATCTCGGCGATGTGGGACATGCTCGACCGCAACAGGACGGCGATGGGGGCAATCATCCAGATGATCGTGCCCGAAAAGGTCTCGACCTTCGAGGATTGGATCGACGACGATGGCATGGGCAACGGGCCCTACAAGATCGCCTGTTCGTTGCATCGCGAGGGCGAGGTCGCCATCTTCGATTTTGCCGGCAGCGACCCGCAGAGCCTGTCGTCGATCAACTTCCTGCTCAATGAAGAGATGTTCAAGATGTTCGTGGGCGCCTTCACGATCAGTCTCTTCGACCCGCAGATCCTCTTCAATGACGGGTTCTACGACCTTGTCGATGTGCGCATCCCCGCGGGCTGTATCCTCAAGCCCCAGAAACCTGCCGCGCTGAGCTGCCGGACCCATATGCTGGGCCGGATCTTCGATCTGATGGGCGGGCTTCTGGGCCAGGGCGCGCCGGATGCACTGAACGCGGCCGGCTTTTCCGACAGCCCGCATTTCATGTATTCGGGCTATGACAAGGCGGGCGAATGGTACCAGCTTTACCAGATCGGCTTTGGCGGCATTCCGGGCCGGCCGGTGGGCGACGGGCCGGATGGGCATTCGCTCTGGCCGGCCTTCACCAATGTGCCCAATGAGTTTTTGGAGGCCTATTTCCCGCTGCGCATCCGGGTCTATGAGACCATCATCGATTCAGGCGGTGCGGGGCTGCATCGCGGGGGCAACGGCATCTCGATCGGCTATGAGTTCCTGGAGCCGGGCGAGATCTCCGTGCATGATGATCGCTGGCTCACCTATCCCTGGGGCGTGAATGGCGGCGAGCCGGGCATGCGTTCGACCAAGCGCCTGGTGCGCGCGGCGGGGGGCGAGGAGAACATCCCCTCCAAATGCGACCGGGTTTCGGTGCAGCCCGGGGACATCCTCTACTTCAACACCTGGGGCGGCGGCGGCTGGGGCGACCCGCTGCAGCGCCCGGCCGAGAAGGTGCTGTCGGATGTCGAGCGCGGTCTGGTCACCGTTGAGGGCGCTAAGCGCTATGGCGTGGTGATTGCCAGTGGCAAGGTCGACCAACCGGCAACCGAGAAGCTGCGCGCGCAAATGGCCAAGAAGCGCGGCGAGACCAAGCTCTTTGACCGCGGGTTCGAAAGCCTCGATGAGCTGATGCGCCGCGCCAAGGCCGAAACCGGGTTCGAGCCGCCCAAGCCGCCGGTCTTCAAGCAGTTCATGAAGGCCGCCGAATGAGTGCCGGCACCGAGGATCTGGACGCAAACTATGCCCGCGCGGGCTATCACGCGCGGCAGGAGTGGGGCGCGCGGCCGGCCCTCCTCCTGATCGACTTTGCCGAGGCCTATTTTGCCCAGAACTCGCCGCTTTACGGAGGCGAGGGCTGCGCGCGTGCCCGCGATGCGGCAGCGGGGCTGTTGGCCCAGGCGCGCAGCCTGGGCGTGCCGATCATCCACACCGAGGTGCGCTTCATGCCGGGCGGGGCCGATGGCGGGGTCTTTTTCCGCAAGGTCCCCGCGCTGAGCGTGTTTGAGGCGGGCAATCCGCTGGGCCGCCCGGTCGAGCCGCTGACCCCGGCGCCGGGCGAAATCGTGGTGACCAAGCAATACCCTTCGGCCTTTTTCGGCACCTCGCTGGCCGCCACGCTCACCGCGCTCGGCGTCGACACGCTGATCCTGACCGGGCTCACCACCTCGGGCTGCGTGCGCGCCTCCTGCATCGATGCAATGAGCCATGGCTTCATCACGCTGGTCGTCGAAGAGGCCTGCGGCGACCGCGCCGCCGAGCCCCATGACGCCAACATCTTCGACATGTCGGCAAAATACGCCGATGTGATCCCGGTGGCCGATGCTGCCGATTATCTGCTCAAAACAGCTCAAACAGACGGAGACAAGGAATGAGGACACTTCTGGCAACAGTTGCGCTGGCCGGTTTTGCAGGCCCGGCCTTGGCGGATCTCGACGCGGCCAAGGCGCTGATCGAGCAATACTCGCAGCAGCCCAGCTTCACCGCGCCCGGGCCCGCCTTCGACGCGCAGGCCTGTATGGCCGACAAATCGATGTTCGTGATCCCGCTGACCAATGCCAACCCCTTCAACGCCACGATCAGTGCGAGCATGATCGAGGCGGCGGGCCAGGTCGGCTTTAACCTGCGCGAGTGGGAAACCCAGCTTGACCCCGCGCAGTGGATCCAGGGGATCAACACCGCCGTGGCCGAAAGCTTCGATCTGATCGATCTGCAGGGCGGGCTGCCGCCGGAGTTTCTGGTGCCCCAGATCACCGAGGCCCGCGCGGCCGGCGTGAAGGTCACCGCGACCCATAACTGGGATGCCACCACCCAGACCGTGCCCGATTTCATGGATGGCGCGGCCAACACCGACTATGTGACGGTGGGCAAGATCCTCGCCGCCTGGGCGATGGTCCAGACCGAAGGCAAGGTCAATGCGCTGGTGCTGGGGCCCGATGAGATCACCCCGACCGCGCCTTTGCGCGACGCGATCACAGGCTATTTCGACGAAAACTGCCCCGATTGCAGCTGGAGCTATGTCAACACCCCGGTCACCGAATGGGCGACCAAGATCCAGCCGGCGGTGCAGGCCGCGCTGCTGGCCGACCCGACGATCAACTATGTCATTCCGATCTACGATTCGATGAGCCAGTTTGCCGTGCCGGCCATCCAGATCGCGGGCTCGGATGCCAAGGTGATCAGCTATAACGGCACGCCCTTTGTGCTCGACATGATGCGCGATGGCGACATCGTTGAGATGAATGTCGGCGAAAGCCTGGGCTGGGTCGGCTATGCGGCGGTCGACGCGAACATGCGTCTGCTCTGCGGGCTCGACAAGGTCACGGCGCTCAACACCCCGGCCTACATCTTCACCGATGCGAATGTCGCCGATGCAGGCGTGCCCGCCACCTTCAACGATGGCTATGGCGATGTGCATGTCGACGGGTTCAAAGCGCTTTGGGGCGTTGAGTGAGCAAGCCTTCGACGGGGGCGGGGGATGCGCCCGCCCTCTCGATCGAGCATCTGAGCAAGCGCTTCGGCGGCGCCCTGGCGCTGGACGACGTGTCGCTGACCGTCGCCCGCGGCGAGGTGCATGGGCTTCTGGGCTCCAACGGCTCGGGCAAATCGACGCTGATCAAGGTGCTGGCGGGGTTCCATGCGCCGGAACCGGGCGCGCGCATTGCGCTTTACGGCAAGCGCGTGCCCCTGCCGGTGCCGGGCGGCCGGGTGCGCGAGATGGGCCTGGCCTTCGTGCATCAGCATCTGGGGCTTATCCCATCGCTGAGCGTCACTGAAAACCTGCGGCTCGGCGCCTTGGCAAGCTCGGACCGGCTGGCGATCAACTGGCGGGCCGAGCATGATGCCGCTGCGGCCGTTTTCGCGCGCTTTGAGCTGGCGCTCGCCCCGCGGGCCGAGGTCGGCGCACTGTCGGCCGTCGAACAGGCCCTGCTGGCCATCGTGCGCGCGGTCGAGGATCTGCGCGCCCATTCCGGCGAGCCCGGGGTTCTGGTGCTCGACGAGCCAACGCCGTTCCTGCCCCGCGCCGGCGTCGAACAGCTTTTCCGGCTCGTGCGCCAGACGGTCGAGACCGGCGCTTCGGTCATCTTCGTGAGCCATGACATCGACGAGGTGCGCGAGATCACCGACCGCGCGACCATCCTGCGCGACGGGCATCTCATCGACACGGTCGAGACGCGCCAAAGCTCGCATGACGCCTTTGTCGAGCGCATCATCGGGCGGGATCTTGCCGCCTATGCGGGCATGCAGAAACCGCGCCCCGCGGCAGGGCCCGAGATCTGGGTGGAGGGGCTCTCCGGCCCCGGGGTCGAGGGTCCGGTGGATCTCGAGCTTGCGCCGGGCGAGATCCTGGGCGTGACCGGGCTGATCGGATCGGGCGCCGATGATCTGCCGGGGCTTTTATACGGCGCCCGGCAGGCGCGGGCGGGAGAGCTGAAGCTAGGCCGGCGGCGCCACGCGCTGACCACGCTTACCCCGCAGGCGGCCCTGGCACAGGGCATCGTCTATCTGCCCGCCGACAGGCTGGGCGAGGCCGGCATCGGCAGCCTGCCGGTGGGCGAAAATGTCGGGCTGCCGGTTTTGGACAAGCTCACCCGCCGGATCGGCCTGCTCGCCCGCGACATCTCCGATCATGCGGCTGTGCTGGGCAAGGCCGCCGGGGTCAAGCCCAATGCGCCGGAGCTGCCGCTCTCCGCCCTTTCCGGCGGCAATGCCCAAAAGGCGCTGGTGGCCAAATGGCTGCAGGTCGCGCCGCGGCTCTTGTTGCTCGATGAGCCCACCCAGGGCGTCGATGTCGGCGCGCGGCAGGACATCTGGGATGCGCTGGACCGGGCCGCCGGGGCGGGCAGCGCCGTCCTGGTCGGCTCGACCGATTACGAACAGCTCGCGCAGATCTGCCACCGGGTGCTGATCATGGCGCGCGGGCGCGTCGTGGCCGAGCTCAGCGGCCGGGACCTGACCAAAGAGGTCATTGCCGAGCATTGCTTCCGCTCGGTCTCACTCGGGCGGTCCGCCGCCTAACGCAAGGAGAAAACGGATGGCCGAGAAGATCAACCCCGCCAGCATGTACGATTCCGTGAAATACGGCTTTTCCCACGCCGCCCGCGCAACCGGCGGCACACTGGTGCAGTTCGCCGGCCAGGTGGCCTGGGACAAGGAAGGCAATCTCGTCGGCGGCGATGATGTTGCAGCCCAGGCCGAACAGGTCTTTGCCAATCTCAAGACCGTGATGGCCGAGGTCGGCGCCACGGTCGAGGATCTGATGACGCTGCGCACCTATGTGGTCAACCACACCCCCGACAAGCTGGGCCTCATTGCACCGGCCATGGGCGCGTTTTTTGGCGGGGCGACGCCACCGCCCAACACCTGGATCGGCGTGCAGGCGCTGGCGCTGCCCGACATTCTGATCGAGGTCGAGGCCACGGCCGTCATCGGCTGACGGCCCATTCGGGCGCGGGACGAAAAAAGAGGGTGGCTATGAAACCGATGGGCCAGGACGAAACGGCAGCCACCTATGAGGCGCGGATTGCCGCGCTGGAGGAGCGGATCCGGGCCTTTGAGGCCAGTCTGACCACCGCCGCCCCGCGCAAGGCCGTCAACTGGCCCGCGGCGGCCGAACGCTACGGACTGCTGGTCGCCTGGGGGCTTTTGATCGTCGTGCTGGCCCTCTTCCGGCCGGATCAGATGCTCAACCCCAACAGCTATGCCACCATGTTCGGCTCAAACGCCATGATCCTGGTGCTGACCCTGGCGCTGCTGGTGCCGCTGACCACCGGGGATTTCGACCTCTCGGTGGCCTCGACCATGGGGCTCTCCTCCATGCTCATCGCCGTGCTCTCGGTGCAGATGGGC
>JBCBKN010000086.1:0-13332 GCA_038521775.1 Pseudomonadota bacterium
GCGCTCGGCCAATGCGGCCTCGTCCAGATCCGCGCCGGGATGAATGTCGAGGGTCAGAATGCGGTGCTTCAGATCCTCGAGGCAATCCTGCTTGCGGGTGATCTTCATTCAGAGTGTCCAGATCCGGGTGGAGAAGCGCATTGTCGCTTGCGTACTTCTTGTATACATATTGAATATGACGTGATCGTGCAAGCGGAAACCCGGTGAAGGCCATGCGCCGCAGAGAGTGCAAAAAGACCTCGTCAGACCGTCACGGAACCGCGCGGCGACGGCGTGCTGCAAGACGGGTTGCGAGGCGGATTGTCGGGGTCTGGCGGTTCACACGGTCGTGCGAGGCCAGATCGTCAACAGCTTTTCTGCGGGCACTGGCCAAAACCGGTTCGCTTTGACATGGTGACGAGAGTGCAATGACAGGGAGATAACCATATGACGTCCAGAAAAAACAAAGAGCTTCTGCAGCGGCTGGCCGACGAAGCCCGCACGGGCCGTGTCCCGCGCCGCGAGTTTCTCAAGATCGCGGCAGCTGCCGGTCTGACGGCCAGTGCCGCAACCGGGCTCTTTACCTCGACCGCAATGGCCACGCCCAAGCGCGGCGGGACCTTCCGGCTTGGCGTGCATGACGGCAACACCTCGGACACGATGGATCCGGGCAAGTACCAGTCGGTCGGCGAGATCCAGCTTGCGCACACCCATCGCAGCTATCTGACCATGATCACCTCCGAAAACGGCCTGGGCAACGACATGGCCGACGGGTGGGAGGCCACGGCCGACGCAAAGACCTGGACGTTCACGCTCAACAAGGACGCGAGCTTCCATGACGGTCGCAAATTCACCTCCAAGGATGCGATCGCCTCGCTGAACCACCATCGCGGCGAAGCCTCGACCTCGGCGGCCAAGGCGCTGCTGGAAAGCGTGGTCGACATCAAGGCCGATGGCGATCACACGATCATCATCGAGCTTGACCAGGGCTTTGCCGATCTGCCCTGGGTGATGACCGACTACCATCTGGTGATGCTGCCGGCCAAAGACGACGGCACGATGGATTGGGAAAGTGCCACCGGCGCCGGTCCCTACAAAATCGTCAGCCACGAGGCCGGGGTCGGCACGCTGCTGGAGCGTCACGATGGCTGGCATGGCGAGGGGGCCTATTTCGACCGGGTCGAAATGATCATCCTCAACGATCCCAACGCCCGTCAGGCCGCGCTCGTGTCGGGCGATGTCGATGCGGTGACCTCGGTCGACCTGAAGACGCTCGCGCTCCTCAAGCGTCGCCCGGACATCCAGATCGACAACATCCCCTCGGGCTCGGCGATCACACTGCCGATGTTCTGCGACGTGGCGCCCTTTGACAATGTCGATGTCCGGCTGGCGCTCAAGCACGCCATCAACCGCGAAGAGATCATCGAGAAGATCGTCTTCGGCACCGGCTTCCCCGGCAACGATTTCCATGTCTCGCCGAACATGCCCTATTTCCCGGAGAGCATCCCGCAGCGGACCTATGATCCGGACAAGGCCAAGTTCCACCTCAACAAGGCGGGCATGAGCGAGTTGAATGTCGAGCTCTCGGCCACCGACTCGGTTCTGCCGGGCGCGGTAGACATGGTCGTGCTCTACTCCGAGCAGGCCAAGGCGGCCGGCATCAACATCACCCCGGTGCGCGAGCCGTCGGACGGTTACTGGTCGGATGTCTGGCTCAAAAAGCCCTTCGTCTTTGTGAAATGGGGCGCACGGCCCACGCCGGACAACATGTTCACGCTGGCCTATTCGGCCGATGCGGCCTGGAACGAGGCGCATTGGAAGAACGAAAGGTTCAACGAGCTGCTGCTGCTGGCCAAGGCCGAGCTCGATGAGACACGCCGGACCGAGCAATATGCCGAGATGTGCCAACTCGCCCGCGACGATGGCGGCACCATCATCCCGATGTTCGTGAACTTCGTCTATGCGCGGCGCGACAACGTCATGCACAGCGGCAGCGTCGCGGCCTCGTGGGAGGCCGATGGCGCCCGTGCCTGCAGCCGCTGGTGGTTCGCCTAAGCTGATCGAGGCGGATCCGGCCCCTGTGGCCGGGTCCGCTTGCCCGGACCGTCGTTCATCTCGGGCAAGCCAAAAGCAAGAACGCTCGATGAGGGGAACGAGATGGGTGATATCCTAAAGCTGGTCGCAAAGCGATTGGGCTATGGCCTGATCACATTGCTTGTTGTTTCGATCGTAATCTTTTTTGCCGTTGAGCTTTTGCCGGGCGATCTGGCCGAAGCCGTTCTGGGACAGGGCGCGACCGAGGAAACCGTCGCGGCCTTGCGCGAGGAGCTCGGTCTCGATCGGCCTGCCCTGGTGCGGTATTTCGAATGGCTGGGCGGAGCGGTCACCGGCGATTTCGGCACCTCGCTTCTGTCGGGTGACCGGGTGAGTGAGCGGATCGGGGCACGGTTTGCAAACACGCTCTTCCTGGCCGGCTATGCCGCGGTGATCGCGGTGCCCCTGGCCATCCTGCTGGGCGTTCTGGTCGCCCTCCTGCGCAACACCATCTTCGACCGGGTCGCCAATGTCGCCACGCTGACCTCGATCTCTTCGCCCGAGTTCTTTCTGGGCTACATCATGATCCTCTATCTGGCCATTCAGGCCGGCATCTTTCCGGCAAATGCCGGGCTGAGGTCGGAAATGGCGTTCAGCGATCTGCTCTACCGAACCTTCCTGCCTGCGATGACCATGGTGCTGGTGGTTCTGGCCCATATGATGCGGATGACCCGGGCGGCGATCATCAACCTTCTGGCCTCGCCCTATATCGAGATGGCCAATCTGAAGGGCGCGCCACCCTGGAAGGTGATCGTCAAGCACGCCCTGCCGAATGCCTGGGCGCCGATCATCAATGTCGTTGCACTGAACCTTGCCTACCTTGTCACCGGCGTGGTGCTGGTCGAGGTGGTCTTTGTCTATCCCGGGATCGGTCAGCTTCTGGTCGATTCGGTTGCCAAGCGCGACTTCCCGGTGGTGCAGGCCTGCTGCCTGATCTTCGCGGCGACGTTCATTCTTCTCAATCTGGCGGCGGATGTCGGGGCGATCCTGACCAACCCGCGCCTGCGGCATCCGAAATAAGGGGGGCGAGATGAGCTATTTCGTCATTGGCTTTTATGCCCTGCTGATCGGGGCCTCCTGCCTAACCGCCTATTACAAGCAGCGCGCGGCCTTCCTGCTGCTCTTCTCGCTGACGCTCGCGTCATTCATTATGGGCATCGTTGGCGGGCAGTCGGCGCTTTGGTTTGTCACCGGTGCTGCGGCGGTGATCGCGTTTTCCGCCGGGGTCGCCTATGCGTGGCGCGAGTATCTGGTGATCATCCTGCCCGCGCGCGCGTCAAAGGAGATCGCCACCGCGCCCCTGACCGCCAGTTTCGGCATGTTTGTGATCTTCACCTATGCGATCATGGGCATCTTTGCGCCGGTGATTGCGCCTTTTGGCGAAACCGAGGTGATCGCCGGTGCATTTGACCCGGCCGATGAGAACATGCTTCTGGGCGCCGACCAGCTCGGCCGCGACATGTTCAGCCGCATCGTCTACGGGGCGCGAAACTCGGTCGGGCTGGCGCTGATCGCCACCACCCTTGCCTTTCTGATGGGCGCGGCCGCCGGCCTGCTGGCGGCCATCAAGGGGGGCTGGTTCGATCAGTTCATGGGCCGGTTTGCCGATGTGATCATGTCTGTCCCCTCGCTGATCTTCGCGCTCTTGATGCTGTCGATCTTCGGCACCGGGATGGAGGTGATCGTCATCGTGGTTGCGATCATCTATTCGCCCCGGGTCTACCGGCTGACCCGCGCGGTGGCCGGCAATGTGGTGGTGATGGATTATATCGAGGCCGCCAAGCTGCGCGGCGAGGGCACGGGCTATCTGATCCGGCGCGAGATCCTGCCCAACTCGACCGCGCCGCTGGTTGCCGAGTTCGGGCTGGAATTCTGCTTTGTGTTCCTACTGATCGCCGGTCTGTCCTTCCTGGGCCTGGGGATCCAGCCGCCGACAGCCGATTGGGGCTCGATGGTGCGTGACAACGCAACCCTGATCTCGTTTGGCGACTACACCCCGCTGATCCCCGCCGCGGCCATCGCGCTTTTGACGGTCGCGGTCAATTTCGTCGTCGACTGGATGCTGTTCCGCTCGTCGGGCCTGAAGGAGGTTTGAGATGTCATCCAACAAACAAGTGCTGCTGGAGATCAAGGGCCTCAAGATCGAGGGGTTTTCCGACGACAAATGGAACGAGATTGTTCATGGCGTCGATCTGACCCTGCATCGAGGCGAGGTGCTGGGCCTGATCGGGGAATCCGGTGCCGGAAAATCCACGATCGGGCTTGCCGCGATGGGCTTTGCCCGGGATGGCTGCCGCATCTCTGACGGGACGGTCGAGTTCGACGGGCTCGACCTTACGACCTCATCAGAGAGCATTCGCCGGTCGCTGCGCGGCTCGCGCATCGCCTATGTCGCGCAATCCGCGGCGGCCAGCTTCAACCCGGCCCATAAGCTCATCGACCAATATGCCGAGGCCCCGCTTCAGTACAAAGTCAAGAACAAGCAGGAGGCATATGACGACGCGATGGAGCTCTATGAGCGGTTGCGTCTGCCCAACCCCAAAGAGATCGGCTTTCGATACCCGCATCAGGTCTCCGGCGGGCAGCTTCAGCGTGCCATGACCGCCATGGCCATGGCCTGCCGTCCGGACCTGATCATTTTCGACGAGCCGACCACCGCGCTTGATGTGACCACGCAGATCGAGGTGCTGGCCGCGATCCGCGACATTGTCGAGCAATTCGACACCGCGGCGATCTACATCACCCATGACCTCGCCGTCGTTGCGCAGATGGCCGACAAGATCAAGGTTCTGCTCAAGGGCAATGAGGTCGAGGAATCCGACACGGTCACCATGCTGGACGCGCCCAAGGAGGACTATACCAAAAGCCTCTGGGCGGTGCGCAGTTTCCAGCGCCAGCAGAAAAGCCGCCCCGTCGGGGCAACGCCGGTGATCTCGGTTCAGAATGTCGATGCCGCCTATGGGGTGACCAAGGTGCTGGAGGATGTCTCGTTTGACGTCTATCCGGGCATGACCGTGGCGGTGGTCGGCGAGTCTGGCTCGGGCAAATCGACGACGGCGCGCTGCATCACCGGTCTGTTGCCGCCGACCAGCGGCGAGATCCTGTTCAACGGCAAACCGCTGCCGACCAGCTATCAAAAGCGCGACAGGGACCAGCTGCGCATGGCGCAGATGATCTATCAGATGGCCGACACGGCGCTGAACCCGAAGGTGCAGATCTCCGAGATCATCGGCCGGCCGGCGGCGTTCTATGGCGGGCTGCGGGGCACGGAGCTGAAGACGCGGGTCGATGAGCTTTTGGATCTGATCGAGCTGGAACCCTCGCAATTCTACCACCGCTACCCGCCCGAGCTTTCCGGCGGGCAAAAGCAGCGCGTCGGCATCGCCCGGGCACTGGCGGCCGAGCCGAGCTTCATAATCTGCGACGAGGTGACTAGCGCGCTGGACCAGCTTGTGGCAGAGGGCATTCTGAAGCTGCTCGACCGTCTACAGACCGAGCTGAACCTGGCCTATATGTTCATCACCCATGATCTGGCGACTGTCCGCTCGATCGCAGATGAGGTGGTGGTGATGCAGAAGGGCAAGGTGGTCGAGCAGGGGCCGAAGACCGAGATGTTCACGCCGCCGCACCATCCCTATACAGATCTGTTGCTGAGCTCGGTGCCGGAGATGGATCCCAACTGGCTGACCCAGCTTTTGAAGGAGCGCGGTGTGGAGAACCTTGGAGAAGCCGCCAAGGTCTGATCTGGCATGGCGCGGCGGCTGGGCAGGTTCGGCCAGCCGCTTGCGCGGCCATGATCCCCAACGATGGTCCCAAACCCGCCCCGACACAGGTGATCGCTGCGCGTTCAGCGCGGCGCGACCGCCAGCGGGAAGCTGCGCACCTCGCCCGCGGCCTTGAACACCGCGGCCTGGGCATGGCGCATCTGGGCTGCGATCTCACCCACGCGGCGCTGCATATAGGAGGCCAGCGACAGCACATCGACCTGTCCGGCGATGGCCGCCTTTCCCTCCAGCGCTTCCAGCATTGCCGCTGCGAACACCCCGTTCTGTGTGCCGCGGGCGTGATCGAGCGCCTCCTCGGTGGCGGCGGTCGAGGTGATCACATAGCGCCCGGTCTGATGCGACAGCAGGTCGGGACCGGTCACGTCGAACCCGCCCGCATAGCAGGTGTCTAGGATCAAGAGCAGGTTCTTTGCGCGGATGTCACCCAGCGCCTTGGCAAGTGCAGCCGCGGTCAGCCCATGGGCGCGTACGATGGGCGCCGCCGCGCCGGGCACGTCGTGGCTTGCAAAGACATAGCCAATGTCATCGGCAATGCCGTGACCGGCAAGATAGATCACAACCGCATCGTTCTGGTCGGCGGCCTGGGCGAGCCGGCGCAGCGCCTCGAGAATGCCAGCCCGGGTCGCCTCGGCATCGCGCAGCAGCACGGGCTCGGCAATCTCGTCATAGGCCTCGGCCGCGCGTTGCCCGATCTGTGCGATCACCGATGCCGCATCGCCTCCGGCATAGACGAGATCGCGCAGGCCGGTGTCGTAATTGTCGATCCCGATGCCCAGAAGGTAGAGAACCGACGGGTCTGACATCTCGTCCGCGGGCCCGCCGCGTATGTAGAGGGGCGCGCTCTCGCGATAGACGCCGGCGCCATTATAGGCACGGAAGGTCAGGCCATTGGCCCCGGCATCCACCGGCAGATCGACGCGAAGCTGCACGGGCGCGCGGCGCGCGGCCGCCCTTTGCGCCTCGGTGAGCTCAAAGACCCCCACAAGCCGGCCGTTGAGCATTGCCTCGATCCGGTCGATGCCGCCGGTGCTGGCCGCAAGCTCCAGCGTGACCGACAGCGCGTCATGGTCGTGCGGCACCTCAACCCCGCGCAAATCGGCCGCATCGCCGGTCAGGCCAAGGGCTGCATTGTCGACCTCCTGGCAGGCCGGTTCCGATGCGGCGCGGTCCGGCGCGGGGCCTGCGATGGCCTCGTCATCCTCCAAGGACCGGGTGGTCCAGGCGGAGCCGCCGCGCGGCTGGCTGCAGAACCGAAGCGGTGTGATGCGCGGCAGGTCGAGAAGGGCTGTGATGCCTGCGCCTTGGGGCCCGGCGGTGTCCGCGCCGGTCTGGTTGAGCGCGGTGGCCACTGCCCGGGGCGCATAGGTCACGGCGTAGAAGGCGGCAAGCGGCGCCCAGCTTCCGTGAAAAGGCCGCCGCGGCCCGTTGACATGAAAGCCCGCAAGATCGGCCCCGCCCACATCGGAATGGGCAAAGCGACCATCGGGGCGCCAGGCAAGCCAGCGTTGCCCGTCCGGGTGGAGGAACACCGCCGCAATTTCGGTGAGCCCGTCTGCGCGGCGCCGATACCAGCGCAGGGTGCCATCCCCCAGCGCAGCGGCGATGATCGACCCGTCCGGGGTCGAGACCACACCCCAGACCGGGGCGCGGATGCGCAAAGACGCGGCCTCGAACCCGTCGCGGCGCACCAGATAGAGGTGAAAATCCGCGCCCATGACGGCCGGCAGGTCGGATGGCGGAATGTCCACCGCCAGGCTGCGTTCGTTTTGGCGCAGAAGGCTCTGCCCGTCGCGGCCCACCAAAGCACGGCCATCGAGACGGGGCGAGGTCTCGCCGCGCCAGTTCTGAAACGAGATGGCCCCGTTGCGCGGGGTTGCGGTCCTGCTGCCCGGCGGAAGCTCGTCGGTGGCTGAGATCGGTCGCAACGCGCTCAGGTCGAACCCGATCCGCTGGCCGCTGCGGGTATGGGCCGTCACCTGCGTGCCATCGGCGCTGATCTGCATGGCCGCGTCGCGGGGCGCGCGAAAATCCAGCGTTTGGGCGGTTTTCAGATAGGCGATTTGCGCGGAGACGAGCGGCGCGCCCTGCACGCTCACCCGACCCAGAAGCGGCCGGCCGGTGCCCAGAAGGACCGAGCCGGGCCCTGCCGGGTGCAGCGCCGTGATGCTGTCAGTGCCGGTGACAACCTGCACCGGCGTGGCGGTGTCCGGCGGCCAGAGCAGGAGCGTCACACCGTCCTGCCGGTCCTTGGCTGTGCCGCCGGCGGCAAGCCACATCGCGCCATCGGCATCGGTGAGCCAGCCGACCACGGCAAGATTGCCGCGCAGCGCGGCCGGTGCGGCAAGCCGCGCGATCGGGCCAAGGGTGTCGGCCGACAGCAGCTCCACCTCGCCACTGTCAAGAAAGCCCACCGCCAGACGCGCGCCATCGGGCGACACCGAAAGCCGATGCGGCATGCGCCCCGCCGCCAGTCTCCGCTCCTGCAGCAGAACCAGCCCGCGCGCGGGATCGACCTCGTAAAGCCGGATCCGTCCGGTGCTGGTGATTGCCGCCAGCCGGTCGTTTCGGGTGAATTCGGCCCAGAGCACCGCCTCGCCCGGCACCCGGTCATAAAGGGTGACCGGCGGGTCGCCCAGGGTTCGGGCATCAAGCAGCAAGAGCCCGTCCTCGCCCAATGCGACGGCCAGATGGTCGAGCCCCGGAGACAGGTCCATCGCCAGCGGTCGTGCCGAACTGAGCATGCCAAGCCGATTGCCCAACTGGCGGCGGGCCGGAATGGTGCCGTCGATCGGTTTTACGGCATAGATCGAATGGTCGTGCACATCGCCGTTGAGATCGAAGCTCCGGGCGGCCACGAAGAGCAGCTCGCCCGAGGGGGTGGTGGTCATCGAGAGCGGTTCGCCGATCTCGCCCGGGCCCAGGGGCAGACGCAGCGTGCGCAAAAGCCGGCCATCGGCCGCAGCCCAAACCCGGATCGAGCGGTCGGGAGAGATGGTAAAGAACCGGCGTCCCGCCGCATCGGCGACCAGATCGCGAATGCGCGCCGTATGGGTGCCGGTCTCAAGCTCCAGGAACGGCGTCTGCACCGGGTCGGCACCGTCGGCCACCTGCGCAAGGCCGGGCTGGGAGAGCGCCATCGCCGCCGCGATCAGGCCCATCCAGCCGGCAAGCAGGTGCAACAGCACCCCGATGCGCTGGCCCAGGCAGGCTAGACCGGGGCCTGCCGGCCTCGATCCGCGCATCCGGTCACGCATACCGGATGCGCAAAAGCCTGCGCAGAAAATCGCCAAGTTCGAACGTGCCCTCGACCCGTGCATCGGCCTGGGCCACCTTACGCTCGCTTTCCACCAGCTCGCTCTGATTGGTCTGCAGGCTGGCCTCGGCCGCTGCAATATCGGACTGCGAAACCCCGACCTCGCGCGCATCGGCCCGGGATTTGTCGAGACTGCGCTTGTAGCTTTTGTTGCGCTTGTCGATCTCCGAATTGGTCGCACGGGCGGTTTCGATGTCACGCTCCTGCGCGTCGCGCAGCGTGGCAAGCCGGGCATTGGCCTCCTCGCGATCGATCTGGTCGCGCCGTGCCTGGCGGCGGATCTCTTCGGCGCGGCGCTCGCGGCATGCGGTGACGGCGTCAAAACTGGCCTGATAGCTGGTTATGCGCAGCTGGTCCGCCTGGATCGTGTCGGTGAGCTCGCCCACCACCTGGCGGATTTCGCTGGATGACAGCACCCCGCCGGTCAGGGTGCGGGCGATGTTGTTGAGCGTGTCGCCGAAGATGCGCAGAACCGGCGCCATGATCGCCTCGGTGGCCCGGGCCTCGGTCGCGGCGCGTTGATAGCGCTGTTCCTCGGCCATGCAACTGGTTTCGCTGTAGCTGGTGGTCGGCGCGGACACACGGCTCGGGGCCGGGGGCGTGTCACAGGCGGCCAGAACGGTGCCTGCGGCCATCAGCGCCGCGACGGGTCTGGAGAAACGGGTTTTCACAATGCGATGTCCTTTTTCATGTGGCCTTGAGCCAGACCGAAGCAATGCATCTGGCGCGGGCGCGGTCAATTGCTGCGCACTTCATAAATTGCCGGTTCGCCGCCGTGATTGATCAGCTCAATGACAAAACCACCCGTCACGCGGGGGGTCCAGGCACAATATTCGGCATCGGTGGGGGTCTCGGAGCGGCAGACTTCATAGCCGTTTTCGTCGCGCACGATAATGTCGAGATCCGAGCGCCCATCGCCGGTGACGTGGATTTCGGCCAGCTCCTGCCCCCGAAAGACCAGCGATTGCGCGTCGGTCAGCTGCACGGTCTCCCGCGCCGGGGCGGTGCCGGTCAGAACCACAGGGGTCAGCGAGACCGTGCCGCGCGGGTCTGTGGCCAGGGTCTCGTCGATCAAGGCGGAAAGGGCGGCATCGTCCTGGGCCAGATCGCGGGCGACGGCACCAAAAAGCGCCCGATCGGAGGCCGGTGTGACAGGCGCTGCCAGACGCAGGGCGGCGAGTGCAAGCAGCGGGTCGCCCGCTGTCTCGGCCCGCAGACGAAGCGCTGTGGCCAGGGCCAGCCGGCCGAGCGGTGTGGTGGCATCCGGCGCGCTCGCAGCCCCCGGTGCCGCATTGACCAGGCCGGAGGGGCTTGCGGGCTGGGATTGCGCCGCGCCTGTGCCGGGCAGCGCACATGCGGCCAGGAGCATGAGGCCAAGGCGGAGACGGAAGCAGCGCGGCATGGGAGGTATCCAAGGCGGGGTTAGGTTGGGCATGGCAGGCCAGAACGGCCCGTCGGGGCGCGGCGACAGGAAGACGACAGGAGGCGACCACCGCACCCCGCCGCGCCTCACCTCACCACAAGGCGGTAGGTGTTCGTGTGCCGCGTCAGGTTTTTCACATAGACGCGGAAATAGCCCTGCCAGCGGGGCCGGACCGTGCAGCGTTCACGATCGCCATAGCGCCGCGACTGGCAGATCAGATTGCCGTTCTCGTCATGAACGAACAGATCCAGATTGCCGTCATTGCCGCCATCGAGCGTGATGGTCGTGCGTTCCCGGGCGCGCAGCTCGATGTCATAGTAATGCTGCGTGCGCGGCGGCAGTCGTTTGGTGCCCGACAGGGTGCCGCGCACCGGCGCGCGGCTGGCAACGGTGCCGATCTCGTCGATCATGGCAAGCAGTGCCGGGGTGTCGGCGGCAAGGTCGCGGGCCGCCGCGAGCATCTCGGCCGTGCCGGGAGGGGCTGCATCTTCCTCCGTGGCCTCGGCCACCGCCTCGGCCTCCTCGACGGGCTCAGCCCCGGGTTCGGCCGCCAGATCGTCGAGCTCGACCGACGCGCTGAGCTTGGCCGCAGCGATCACCAGGATCGGGTCATTGGCCATCAGGCCGGCCTCGTAAAGGCTCGCCGCCATGGCCAGCGTTTCGGCGCCGGTCAGCGCTTCGGCGGCCTGGGCTTCCTTGGGGTCGTGATTGACCTCGGCCAGAGCCGGCGACAGTGGTGAAATTGCAAGCAGCGCGCTTGCGGTTATTGAGGCTTTCAAGAGCCGCGAAAGTGTTGACATGTCCAAACTCCCTCACCGCAACCAGGGCGCGGTGTTTTGTGCGATGACGCAAAGCTACCATGGATGCCGCCGTCGCAAAGTTGCAACTTATGTAATCTGCGCCCGCCGCATTCGGGCAGCCTCGCTGCTAGCTGTCGGTCGCCTTCCGTGGCCCGGATGGCGCATTGGCAATCAGCCGTGCGCGCAGGCCACGCGGCGCAGAGGCCGCGCCCGGCCCCGTAATTGAACCCGTATCTGAACCCGTATCTGAACCCGTTCCTGGCCCCGTATCTGGCCCCGCATCGGGGTCGGCCGGCCCAAGCTCAAGCGTCATTCCATGCGCCTGGGCAATGGCCACGACAAAAGCTAGACCCATGCCATGCCCGTCCAAATGCCGATGCTCGGCGCGGCGATAAAGCCGCTGGGTGACGCGCGGAAGCTCGGCATCCGGAATGCCCGGCCCGCGATCGGCGACCTCCAAAAAGGCCCGGCCATCGGCAAGCCCGGTGGTCAGCCGGATCGCGCCGGGCGCGGTCTGATAGCGCAGCGCATTGGACAGCAGATTGCCCACCGCCTGGCGCAGCAGGATGGGCGCGCCGCGCATCGGGGCGGGCGCAAGCGTCTCGGCGATGTCATGCCCGAGCGTCTCGGCCCAGGGCCGGTACATCTCGGCGGTGTCGGCCGCCAGCTCGGCCAGATCCAACTCCGCCTCGGCGCGCCGCCCGCCGGCCTCGATGCGCGACACCTCCAAGACCGCATCGAACATCCCGCGCATCCGGTCGAGATCGGCGTGCAGCCCGGCCAGCAATTCGGGCGAGGGCGGGTCCGCCCCAGGCCGACCCAGCCGCTCCAGCTCGCTCAACACCGGGGTGAGCGGGGTGCGCATGTCATGCGCGATCTGTTCGGCCGAACTCCGGTTGAGCTCCGCCAGCTCGGCGATCCGGTCCAGCATGCCGTTGATGGCAAGCGCCAGGCGGTCGAACTCATCGCCGCGCTGGCCGATGGGCAGACGGCCGCCCAGGCCACGCTCTTGGATATCCGCGCAAAAGGCGTTGATGGAGGTGAGCCTGCGCAAAAGCCCGCGGGCGACCAGCAGGCCGCCAAGCGCGCCGAAGGCGATGGCAACGCCTGACAGGGCCAAGAGCGTCGTGGCCAGGCGCGACCGGAACGCGGCCCATCGGGCAAAGTCGCGCCCAACGACCAGGCGCATGCCGCTGGGATGCGCCACCCCGCGCACGAAGAGCAGGCGGCCGTCATGGTCGATCAAATGCGGGGGGCCAAGCTGTCCCGGCCCCGTGGCGCGCGCAGCGTCGGGCGGCGGAACCGGCAGGGCGGCGGGCCAGCCCTCGATATTGCCGTAATGCCGGCGGGTGACGACCAGGTTTGCCGCCTCCAGCGGGTTGCCGCCATCGGCGGTCTGGACCAAGAGGATGGTGCCGCCCCCCTGGCTTGCCTCGGATTGCAGGCGCAGATCGACCACCCGCAGCAGCTCGTCGCGGCCCTTGATCTGGACAAGCTGGGCAATGTCGCCGGCGATCTGATCGGCAAGCAGCGCCTCGATCTGCCGGCTCATCAAGAGATAGACGAGACCGAGCGTGGCCATCACCCCCAGCGCATAGACCAGGCTCACCGTCAGAACCATGCGCGCGAAGGCCGACGCGCGACCGGGGCCGCGCCATGCCAGAGGACCCAGCCTTACGAGACCCCGCCTTACTACGCCCCGCCTTACTACGCCCCGCCTCACGCCTCCGGTGGGCTGCGTCGCCGTTGGATCATCTTTCATCGGAGGGATCGCGCAGCAGATAGCCCTTGCCGCGCAGCGTCACCAGGATCTTTGGTAGATCCGCGCGCTCGATCTTGTCGCGCAGGCGGCTGATCGCGACCGGCACGACCGGCGCGCCAGGGTCGGCCTCGGCGCGCCAGTTGAACACATTCTCCAGGATCATGCGCTGGGTGACC
>JBCBKN010000087.1:0-13242 GCA_038521775.1 Pseudomonadota bacterium
CCTGCAAATCGGTCCGCCGGTCTCGAACGGCGGTTCCTTGCCCACAGCCAGGGGCGGTCGGCCCGGGATCACGGCGCTTTGACGTTGTTTCTGGCGCAAAACCGCCTAGGTTCCCTGACACGGCGGCGCGGAGGGCCCTGAATGTCGCTCACGCGGCAGATCATCTTGTCGGTGTTTTTTTTGTCCGCCGCGATCGTGGGGGCGGCCAGCATCAGCGGAGCCGCGCGCGGCGTTCTGGCCCGCATCGGCATCGATGCAGCGCCGCTGGCGCTGAACCCGGCGCCGCAGACCGAGGCGCCCGCGCGCCCGTCGCGCCGGGCCGTGCAGGTGATCACCGCCGAGGTTGCACAGCTTGAGACGGCCGCTGAGCTGCGCACCATCGGCACCGGCCGCGCGCTGCGCTCGGTTGCGGTCTATCCCCGCGATGTCGGGCTGGTTGAGACCTTCACCCTGCAGCCCGGAACGCGGGTGGAGGAGGGCGACATCCTGGCCGCGCTCGACCAGGATGAGGAGGTGATCGCGCTGCGCCGAGCCGAGATCGCGCTGGAAAAGGCCCAGACCGATGTGGCCCGTTACACCCAGCTTGCCGGTCGGAACGCGGCCGCGCAGGTCACGCTCGACGATGCCGAACGCGCGTATCAGGAGGCCGAGCTTGACGTGACCGAGGCGCGTCTGGCGCTGGAACATCGGCTGGTGCGGGCGCCGATTGCCGGCATTCCCGGCATTGCCGAGGTCGAGATCGGCGATTTCTTGCGCGCCGACACCCGCATCGCGGTCATTGACGACCGCAGCAAGCTGCGCATCGACATCGATGTGCCGGAGCGTTTTGCCGCGCGCATCCGCATCGGCCAGCCCGTCGAGGCGCGCACCGTTGCGCTGCCCGGGGCGCTTTTTGCCGGCGAGATCACCGCGATCGACAACCAGCTCGACCCGCAGAGCCGCACGCTGCATCTGCAGGCGGTGATCGAGAATGCCGATGATGTGCTGCGCCCGGGATTTTCATTTTCGGTGATCCTGCGCTTTCCGGGCATCGCCATGCCGGCGGTCCCCGCCCTCTCGGTGCAATGGGATGCGGGCGGCGCCTATGTCTGGGCGGTGCGCGACAGCAAGGCCGCGCGCGTGCCGGTTCTGGTTGTCGAGCGCCGGGCCGATCAGGTGCTGGTGCGCGGCGAGATCGCGCCCGGCGATGTGGTGGTGACCGAAGGGGTCCACAATCTGCGCCCCGGGGTGGAGGTGGCCGATGCCGCCGAAGCACGGCCCGGCTGAGCCTGCGATGCAGGCGTCTCGGCAGGAGGCGGCGCGCGCATCCGCGGCCCGGATCGCAGAGGCAGAGCGCAGCCTGCCACCCTCGATGCGCGACGGCGCGGGCGCTTTTACGGGGCTCTTTGTGCGCCGGCCGGTGCTGGCGCTGGTCATCAACCTGCTGATCGTCGTGGCCGGGCTTGCCGCCTATCTGGGGGTCGAGATCCGCGAGCTGCCCGATATCGACCGCCCGGTTGTGACCATCACCACCACCTATCCCGGTGCCGCACCCGCAACGATCGACCGCGAGATCACCGAGACCGTCGAAAGCGCCGCAAGCCGTGTGCCGGGGATCGTGACGATCAACGCCTCCTCGCGCTTTGGGCGCAGCCGGGTGACGGTGGAGTTCGGCTCGGATGTCGATATCGACCGGGCTGCGGGCGATCTGCGCGATGCGATCAGCCGGGTGCTGAGCGATCTGCCCGATGAGGCCGATCTGCCCGAGGTGGTGAAGGCCGATGCCGATGCCTCGCCGGTGATGCGGGTGTCGATGACCTCCGAAACCCTGCCGATCACCGAGGTGACCCGGCTTGCCCGCGAGGAAGTGGGCCCGCGGATCGCGGCCATTGAGGGGGTGGCCGAGGCGGTGCTGCGGGGCGAGCGCGACGAGGTGCTTTACATCGACGTTAATCAGACGGCGCTGGCCTCGCGCGGGCTCGACCTGTCCGACATCACCCGGCTCACCCAGACCGTGACCGGCGAAACCCCGGCGGGGCGGCTGGAGAGCGCCACACAGGAGCTGGTGATCCGCACCGACAGCCGGGTGCTCTCGGCCGAGGCGTTTGCGGCCCTGCCGCTCGATGCGACCACCCGGCTGGGCGATGTCGCGCAGGTCTTTTTTGAGGCCAACACCCGCAGCGTGATCAGCCGGGCCGACGGCATCCCGCGGGTCGGCATCGACATTCTCAAACAGGCCGGGTCCAACACGCTCGACATCTCAAAGGCGGTGCGCGCCGAGGTCGACCGGCTCAACCAGGTGCTGCCCGATGCGCTGCGCATCTTCGTGTCGAGCGATGATGCGATTTTCGTGCAGGGCGCGATTGATGAGGTGGTGGGCGCGATCTTCATCGCCACGCTGATCGTGATCTGCGTGATCCTGGTGTTTCTGACCAGCCTGCGGGCGACGCTGATCCCCGCGCTGACCATGCCGGTGGCGCTGCTGGGCACGTTTGCGGGCATCTGGGCGGCGGGGTTCTCGATCAACATCCTCACCCTGCTGGCGCTGGTCCTGGCCACCGGTCTGGTGGTCGACGATGCCATCGTGGTGCTGGAGAATGTGATGCGCAGGCGGGCCCAGGGGCTGGGCGCGCGGGCCGCGGCGCTGGTCGGCGTGCGCGAGGTTTTCTTTGCGATCATCTCGACCACGGCGACGCTTGCCTCGGTCTTTGTGCCGATCTCGTTTCTGCCCGGCCGGGCCGGGGGGCTTTTTGCCGAGTTCGGGTTCGTGCTGGCGATTGCGGTGAGCATCTCCTCGGTCGTCACGCTGACGCTGGTGCCGATGCTGGCGGCCCGGCTGTTGCCCGATGAGGGGCCAGCGCGCCGGCGCGGTATCCTGGGCCGGATCGCCGGGGCGGTTCTGCACGGGATCGGCCGCGGCGCGCAGGTGGTCTATCGGGTGCTCTTGCGCGCAGCGCTTGCCGCGCCGCTGGTGGTGATCGTCATCGCGCTGATGATCTCGGCGGCGGCCTGGCCGGTCTATGAAAGCTTGCCCAAGGAGGTCACGCCCCCCGAAGACCGCGCGCTGGTGCTCATCTCGGTCTCGACACCGCAAGGGTCGAGCCTTGCCCATACCGATGCCAAGCTGCGCAAGATCGAGGCGATCCTGGAGGAGTATCAGCGCAACGGCGAGGGCGAGACGGTGTTCTCCTTTGCCGGCTGGGGCGGCGGCAACCGGGGCTTTGTGGTGCTGCGGCTGGCGCATTGGGATGACCGGGCGCGGGGGCAGGGCGAGATCCTGTCCGAGCTGCGCCGCAAGCTGTTTGCCCTGCCCGGTGTGCGCGCCTTTGCCTTTGGGTCGAACTCGCTGGGGATCCGCGGCGGCGGGCGCGGGCTGCAATTTGCGGTCGCGGGGGCCGATTATGCCACCCTGGCCGATACGGCCAATGCGCTGGTGGCAAAGATGTCGGAGGATCCGCGCTTTGGGCGGGTGCGGCTTTCCTTCGATCTCACCCAGCCGCAGCTTACCGTTTCGATCGACCGGGTGCTGGCGGGCGATCTGGGCATCGATGTGACCGGCATGTCGCGGGCCCTGCAGGCGGTGCTGGACGGGCGGACCATCGGCACGCTTTACCGCGACGATGGCACGACCGACATCAAGCTGGTCTCGACCGGCACGCGCATCGACGACCCCACCGATCTGGAAAATGTGTTCCTGCGCAGCTCGGATGGCCGCATCCTGCCGGTCTCCTCGGTGGCAACGCTGAGCGAGGCGGCCGCACCCTCGGAGCTGCAGCGCGAGGCGCGGCTGCGCGCGGTGCCGGTCACCGCCAGCCTGGATGACGGGATGTCGATCGATGCCGCGATGCGCCTGGCCGAGGCCCTGGCAAGGGACATCCTGCCGCCGGGGGTCCGGCTGGTGCCCCTGGCCGAGGCCGCGACGCTGAGCGAGACCGAAAGCGGGCTTTGGGTGGTGTTTGCCACGGCCATCATCGTGGTGGTGCTGGTGCTGGCCGCGCAGTTCGAGAGCTTTCTGGCCGCCTTCATCATCGTGCTGACCGTGCCGCTGGGCCTGGCCTTTGCGATCTTTGCCATGGCGCTGAGCGGTGGGTCGCTCAATGTCTACAGCCAGATCGGGCTGGTGCTCTTGGTCGGGGTGATGGCCAAGAACGGCATTCTGATCGTGGAATTTGCCAATCAGCTGCGCGAGCGCGGGCTTGCCCTGCGGGAGGCGATTGAGGCTGCCAGCCTGATCCGTCTGCGCCCGGTGGTGATGACCGCCATCTCCACGGTTCTGGGCGGTCTGCCCCTGATCCTCACCTCCGGGCCGGGGGCCGAGGCGCGCATCGCGCTGGGCTGGGTCGTGGTTGGCGGCCTGGGCTTTGCGACGCTGGCGACGCTGTTCCTCACGCCGGTGACCTATCTGCTGCTGGCCCGGTTCTCGCGCCCGCGCCGTGCGGAGACCGAGCGGCTGGAGGCCGAGCTGCAGGCCGCGGAGGCGCAATCCTAGCGCGGCTCGGCTGAAGCTCGGCCGCCCGGGGTCAGGCCAAGCTCGGCCCCAGCTCGGCCCCCCGGGGCCAGGCCAGGGCCAGTTTCGCCCAGCCCCGGATCAGCCCAAGCTCTGCCCAGGGCCGGTTTCGCCCGGCCTCGGCGGTAGGGCGGTCTCGGGCCGGGTTCGATGCAAGGTCGCGCGCAGCACAAAGCCGATCTGCGGTTCGATCAGCATCAACCAGGCCATCAGCCAGCCCGGCGCATGGGTGAAATGGGCCAGGCGCATGGCTTCGAGAAACCGGTCGACCCCTTCCGGGCAGAGGGCCGAGGCATAGGCATCCTCGCGCAGCACGGTTGCCCGCACCCGCCCCAGCCGCAAATCGCGGGCAAAGGCGCGGATGGTTTTCCAATCGGCCCGCGTGTCGCGCCGGCCCTGCGTGGCCCGCAACGTCTCGGCAAAGGCGGCCTCGGGAATGGCCGCGGCGCTGTGATAGCCCTTGCGCTTGCCGGTGCGAAACACATACCAGATCGGGCGGCCGCGGCGGGTGATCGCGCGATAGGCCGTCATGCGGCCGCAGGCGCTGCTGGCCTCATGGCTCCAATCGACCCACATCTCCACCCAATCGGCCCGGTCGCGCCGCAACGCGCCGGAGCCGGGGCCGAGCAGCGCGCTGCCCTCGGTGTGAAGCCAGCGCTGCAGCGTCTTTGCCGGTTGCCTGGGCTTTTCGAGCGCGCGTGTCTGGTTGTGAAAAAGCGTGGCCGCAAGAGCAGGTTGCGGCGGTGGTGTCAGCCCAATATCGGTCATCATGCCCCCAAAATCGAGTGCCTAACACGATAAGGAGCGAGCGTGATGTCACCGTGATTTTAGGGGGGATTGGGGCGGCCCCGTCTGGCCCCGTCACGCCGCGTCTGGCCCCGTCTGGCCCCGTCATACCAGCGCCCCCGAGGCGCGCCCGAGCCGTCGTCGCAGCGCGGCGGCAACACGGCGGCGGCAATACTCGGCCAGGCGCCGGTGCCGGCCCTCTTCCTCCTCGCGCCGCCGGCTGCGCGAGGAGGAAGAGCCGCTCGCCGATCTCAAGGGGCTTTTGCGCCGGGTCGAGCCCGGCGGCCATGGCGGGTCAGATCAGCTCGCGCACATCCGTCAGCCGGCCCGTGACGGCGGCCGCGGCGGCCATGCCGGGCGAGAGCAGATGGGTGCGCCCGCCCTTGCCCTGCCGCCCCTCGAAATTGCGGTTCGAGGTCGAGGCGCAGCGCTCGCCCGGGGCAAGCTGGTCGGGGTTCATGCCCAGGCACATCGAGCAGCCCGCGAGGCGGAAATCGAAGCCCGCCTCGGTGAGCTTGGCGAGGATGCCCTCCTCTTCGGCCTGGGCGCGGACAAGGCCCGAGCCGGGCACGATCATCGCGCGCACGCCGTCCTTCACGCGCCGGCCCTCCATCACCCGGGCGACCTCGCGCAGATCCTCGATCCGGGCATTGGTGCAGGAGCCGATGAAGACCGTGTCGATGGCGATGTCGCAAAGCGGGGTGCCGGGGGTCAGGCCCATATAGTCGAGGCTTCGGCGGGCGGCGTCGATCTTGCCGCCCTCGAACGCCTCCGGCGCCGGCACCTCGGCGGTGATCGGCAGGACGTCTTCGGGCGAGGTGCCCCAGGTGACCACGGGTGCGATCTCGGCCGCATCCAGGGTGAGGGTCTTGTCGAAATATGCGCCCTCATCGGTAAAGAGCGTCTGCCAATAGGCCAGCGCCATTTCCCATTGCGCGCCCTTGGGCGCCCGCGGGCGGCCGCGCACATAGTCGAACGTGGTCTGGTCAGGGGCGATCAGCCCGGCCCGGGCGCCGCCCTCGATGGCCATGTTGCACACGGTCATCCGGCCTTCCATGGAGAGCGCGCGGATCGCCTCGCCGCAATATTCGATGACATGGCCGGTGCCCCCGGCGGTGCCGGTGCGCCCGATGATCGAGAGGGTGATGTCCTTGGCCGTGACCCCGGCGGGCAGGCTGCCGGTGACCTCGACCCGCATGTTCTTCGATTTTTTCTGGATCAGGGTCTGGGTGGCCAGCACATGCTCGACCTCCGAGGTGCCGATGCCATGGGCGAGCGCGCCGAACGCGCCATGGGTGGCGGTGTGGCTGTCGCCGCAGACAATGGTCATGCCGGGCAGGGTCCAGCCCTGTTCGGGCCCGATGATGTGCACGATGCCCTGGCGGATGTCGTCGACGCCGTAATACTCGATGCCGAACGCCTCGGCATTGGCCTTCAGAAGGTCGACCTGGATGCGGCTTTCTTCGTTCTCGATGCCCTTGGAGCGGCTGGCATCGGTGGGCACGTTATGGTCGGGCACGGCCAGGGTCTTCTCCGGCGCGCGAACCGTGCGCCCGGTCATGCGCAGCCCCTCAAAGGCCTGCGGGCTGGTGACCTCATGGGTCAGATGCCGGTCGATATAAAGCAGCGAGGTGCCGTCCTCGGCCTCATGCACCAGATGCGCGTCCCAGATCTTGTCGTAAAGCGTCTTCGCGGCCATGTCGTTCCTCCGCCTTTGGTCCCGTTTCAGATCGTCGCAAGGCGGGGCGGGTCAGGCGCCCTGTGCCAGGCGGCGGCCGAAGAACCGCTCTCGCAGGCGGGCGGTGTCGGCAATGTCGAGAACGGGTGTCATGGCCTCAGCATGTATCGGTTGCGGCATTTTCCTGCAAGCACGCCTCTGCCTTGGCCGGTGCGGGGCTGGCCGGTGCGGAGCTCGCCGGTGCGGGGCTGGCCGGTGCGGGCAGCGCCTCATACCAGTTTAGCGCGAGGCCGGCCCAGCCCTTGGGAATGGCATGCCCGCCGGGATGCAGCGCAAAGCTCAGATCGCCGCCCGGCGCGCAGGAGGTCCAGCGGCGGATCAGGTACATCCCCTGGGCATCATAGCT
Organism: Pseudomonadota bacterium; assembly: GCA_038521775.1. Classification (GTDB taxonomy): domain Bacteria; phylum Pseudomonadota; class Alphaproteobacteria; order Rhodobacterales; family Rhodobacteraceae; genus J013. The sequence continues at coordinate 7,357 of JBCBKN010000087.1, forward strand.
GTCGGGGTCGTCCTTGATGCACGCACTGGCCTCGCGCAGGAGGTTGAGGCCGACAAAGAGATCGCCCTGGGTGATCCGCCCACCGGCGACCGAGCGGCCCTCGATGGGAACGACCGGGTCAGACCAGCCATGGACATGGAACAGTTGCACCGGCCCGTCGCAGGTGGCGGGCAAGGGCCGCCACATCAGCCCGGCGATGGGGGCATAGGCCGCAAAGCTTGACGGGGCCGAGCAGGCCAGCCGCCAGACCATCATGCCGCCGCCCGAAAAGCCCGAGACCATAGCGCCGGCGGGCAGGTCGAACCGCGCCGTGGCATCGGCCAGGGCCGCGCGGATAAAGGCGATGTCGTCGCGCCGGCTGGCGGTCATCCGGCTGTTCCAGCTGTTGGGGCTGCCCGGCACGCGCGGCAGGGCGGTGGGCGCGATCAGCGCATAGCCACGTTCGGTGAATTGCGCCATCAGCCCCTTATTGGCGACCACGCGCTCGCCACGCCCGCCAAAGCCGTGCAGGAAGACGACCGCGCCGCGGACCGGCTCGTCGGGCAGGGCGATGTGATAAATCCCGCCCTCGACCTCGCAGGCCTCGGCCCCGCCACAGGCCAGGGCCGGCACGGGCAGCATCAGCACAAGGCTGAGCAGTAGTGACTTGAGCATCTGGTTTCTCCGAATCGCCGCTCGTTCGACTGTGGGCGGACCGGCGCGAAGGTCCAGAAAAATGCCTGTGTTCGGCGGGATATTCGCGGCAGTGTTCGGCGCAGCGTTCGGCGCAGTGTTCGGCGCGGGGGTCAGAGCGGGGCAATCAGAGCGGGGCGATCAGAGCGGCGCTCCGTTTTGGAAGAACCCGGCCGCGGGCCGGATCTCGCCGGTGACAATGCCGCGGCGGTTGACCTGCGGCGCATGGCTGGTTGCGCGCACCGCCCCGGGCTCGACCGCGCCGAGCCGGACCAGAAGAGCGGCCATTGCGGCATCGGCCGCGCGGGTCGCGCCATCGACGATCTTGAGCGCCACGCCCAGTCCGCGGCCGGGAAGAATGGCAAAAAACACCCCCTCGGCACCGGTTTTCACCGCCGCCCGGCCCTGGGCTGCGCGCATCAGCGCGGTGCAGGCCCGCTCCTCACCCGCGACCAGCGCCGGATGGGCGATCATCGCGGCGACCAGCGCCTCGGCCGCTTCTGCCCGCGCGCCGCTGAAGGCCGCCCGAGGCCGGGCGAACCGCGCCATGGCATGGGCGAAATCGGCCAGCCGGCCGGCGAAATTCGGCGCCGAGCACCCGTCGATGGCATGCCCGGGGCTGAGGGCGCCGGTCGCATCCTCCCAGGCCGCGCGCACCGCGCGCTGCACCGGGTGGTCGGGGTCGACATAGTCCGGCCCGGCGCCCAGATGCCGCGTCAGGGTCAGAAAGCCTGCATGCTTGCCCGAGCAATTGTTGTAGATCTGGCCCGGCGCCCTGCCGCTTTGCAACAACGCAGCGCGGGCGGCGGGGTCGCGCGGCGTCTGCGGCCCGCAGCGCAGATCCTCCTCGCGCAACCCCAGGGCCGAGAGCCAGGCCGCGACCGGGTCGGTGTGGATGGCCGCACCATTATGCGAGGCGCAGGCAAGGGCAAGCTGGGCCGGCCCCAGCCGCGCCGCCGCCGCCGCGCCGCTTTCCACCAGGGGCAGCGCCTGGATCATCTTGGCCGATGAGCGGGGCAGGACCAGCGCCTGCGGATCGCCCCAGGCAGCCACGATGCCCTGCCCGTCGCTGACCACCGCATGGCCGCGATGCGTGCATTCCACAAAGGCCGCGCCGTCGATCGTGCCACGGGTGACCTCGGCCATGGGAACGCCGCCCGCAGGGGCCCCGTCAGCCATCGTCAAGCTCGTCGCGAAACGGCTCGCCCAATGCGGCGCGCAGACGGCTGAGCGCCAGGCGCGAGCGGGATTTCACCGTGCCCAGCGGCAGGTCGAGCCGCGCGGCGATCTCGGATTGCGACAGCCCCTCGAAAAACGCGATGGTCACGACATCGCGCTGGTTTTCGGGCAGCTCGGCCAGGGCCGCCCGCAGGGCCGCGTCGCGCTGGCGCCGGCCCAGGATGTCGGCCCCGTCAGGGTCGGGGTCGGGCTGAAAGAGCGGATCTTCGGGATCGGGCGCGGGGCGGGCATGCCGGCGGGCCAGATCGATCCGCCGGTTTCGCGCGATGGTAAACAGCCAGGTTGCCGCCGAGGCCTTGGTCGGGTCGAAGCTTGCCGCCTTGCGCCAGACGGTCACCATAACATCCTGGGACAGCTCCTCGGCTTCCTCGACCTTGGTGCCCGAGCGGATCAGGAAGGCCTTCACCCGGGCGGCATAGCGTCCAAAGAAGATGGCAAAGCTGTCCCGGTCGCCTTGGGCGACCGCCGCAAGCAGATCACTGTCTTGCGGTCCGTCCGCCTCGCCGGTCGTGCTCTTTGTCATCTCACGTCAAGATGTCCATCGCCATGTCTGTCGCCCTGCCCATCGTCCTGCCCATTGTCCGGCCGAAACCGTCGCCCGCGCCGTTCCCCGCGCCGTTACCCTGCGTGACGGTCCCGATGCCTGGCTGCAGATGGCGCGGGTTTTGAGGGGTGGCATTCGACACTGGTTTGCGGATAGATTACAGCCGCCGGGCCAAAAGGAAAGGCTCGGACGCGCCGCCAATAAAGTGGCCCGACGAGGCGCCTGAGACGCGGCGTCGCATGAGAGGACCGGAGCGGTGGCGCGCGACTGAGGCGGAGTGGCGCTATGACGACGAGTTTTTCCTTAAGGCGGGCCGTTGCATCGGCCCTTCTCTGCACAGCGATTGCCGGCTTGGCCAGCCCGGCGCCGGCCGAAACCCGTGTCGATGCCAAGGCCGATTGGAGCGTTTTCAAATCCGATGGCGGCGGGCGCGAATGCTGGATCGTCTCGGCACCGACCGGCTGGAAGGCAACGCGCGGCGGCACTGACGTGACCAGCCAGGTGCGGCGCGGCGACATCCTGCTGATGGTCGCGGTCCGACCCGATGACAGCGTGACCAATGAGATCAGCTACACCTCGGGCTATCCGTTTCGCAGCGACAGCAGCGTCAAGGTCGAGATCGGGGATGACGCGCATGAGCTCTTTACGGAGGGCGAATGGGGCTGGCTGTCCTCGCCGGACGAAGACAATGCGATGGTCGAGGATATGAAGCGCGGCCTGACCGCCACCCTCACGGCGGTCTCCACCCGCGGCACCCAGACCGTGGACACGTTCAGCCTGCGCGGCTTTACCGCAGCACTCGATGCCGCGCGGGAGCTTTGCAGATAGCGCAGCGGTGAGCGGATGGCGGGCAGGGGAGGGAGCGCAGAGCGCAACGCGGCTGCCCCGCCTTGCCCCGCCTGGCCCCATCGCCCTTCAGCGCCCCCCGCATCCGGCGCTTGCGGGCCTTGTCTCGCGCATCGCCGCCTGCGTCGGTCTGCCGGGCGGGCAGCTGTATCCTGTGGCCCCGGCCGGGCTCGACTGTCCGCTGATCATCGCGCAGGGCGCGCCGTTTCGGGTGGCGCTGGGCGACCGCCCGGCCGAGCGGCAGCTCAGCTTTGCGGCCGAGCTGGTCGCGGCCCCGGTGCGGGTCGAAACGACGGGCCCGGTCGATTGCATCCAGGCCGATCTGACCCCGCTGGGCGCGGCGCGGCTGTTTGGCGGGGCGATGCCGGATCTCTCCGGCGCGATGGTCGATCTGTGGGACATCTGGCCAGACGCGGCGGCGCAGCTCGCCGACTGGCTTTGGGCGCTGCCCGATGCCGGCGCGCGCATCGCACTGACCGAGCGGTTTCTGGCGGCACGGTTTCTCCACGCCCCGGCCGCCTCACCGGCGATCACCGCCGCCTGGCATGCGCTGTCGGGCAGCGGCGGCAGCCTTCCCGTGGCCCGGCTGGCCGATCAGATCGGGTGGAGCCGCACCCGGCTTGCGCGGCGCTTTCGCCAGGAGATCGGCGTGCCGCCCAAGACCGCCGCCCGGCTGCTGCGCTTTGCCCGGGCGATGGCGCTGGGCCGCACCGGTTTGGGCCGCACCGGTCTGGGCTGGGCCGAGATTGCCGCTGATGCGGGCTTTGCCGATCAGCCGCATCTGGTGCGCGAATTCGCCGCCCTGGCTGGCCAGAGCCCGACGGCCTGGCGCGCCGCGGCCGCAAGCTCCGCCAGCTGACCGGTCGCGGCCTCCGGCACGCGTCGGCCGGGCACGCCCTCCCCCGAGCAAGCGCTTTCAGCGCGCGTCGGGACCTGCTCCTCAGGGCGCACAAACCTTCAAGACCCGGTCGGTCGGTGCATGGCAGCCTGGGCGCATCCACATTCAGGAGGCCCAGCCATGCCGACACATGCCGCCCGACCGCCATCGCCGCCGCGCATCTATCCCAGCTTTCGCTGTCGCGACGCCGAGGCGATGATCGCCTTCCTCTGCACCGCGCTGGGGTTTCGCGAGACGTTTGCGCATCGCCAGGATGGGGTTGTCGCGCATGCCCAGCTCGCCTTTGAGGACGGGCTGATCATGCTGGGCCAGGACCGCCCGGGTGCGTTCTCCAGGCTGGTGGGGCGCAGCGGCCCGCCGGCCGGGCAGACCGTCTATATCGCGGTCGAGGATCCCGATGCGCTCTGCGCGCAGGCCGAGGCGGCCGGGGCCGAGATCGTCGCACCGCTGAGCGACAAGAGCTATGGCAGCCGCGAATTCGCCTGCCGCGACCCCGAAGGCCGGATCTGGTGCTTTGGCACCTACCGCCCGGGCGTGTGAGCCCAGGTCACCCGGATGCCGTCGGTTCGGGGCCGGATCGGTTCGGTTCGGGTCGGCCCTGGATCTGTCCGGGGGGCGTTCAGGGGTCGAGCGCGCGGGACAGGGCATCGATCAGCGCCGCACCCGAGGCCGCGCCGACATCGTGATGGGTGACGACCCGGAACCGCCGCGGCGAGAAGCTTGAGACGCGCAGCCCGTCCTCCGCCAGCCTGGCGATCAGCGCGGCGGCATCCGGCGCCTCGGGCGTGAGGTCGGCGATCACGATATTGCTGTCGACCGGCAGCACCTGTTCGATCTGCGGCATCTGCGCGATGCGGCGGCCCAGATCGGCGGCCAGCGCGTGGTCCTCTTCCAGCCGCTCGACATGATGGTCGAGCGCGTGCAGACACATCGCCGCCAGCATGCCCGATTGGCGCATCGCCCCGCCCAGACGCTGCTTGAGCTGCCAGGCCTCGGCGATAAACTCGGTGCTGCCGGCCAGAACCGCCCCGACCGGGGCGCCGAGGCCCTTGGAGAAATCCAGCCAGACGCTGTCATAGCCCTGTGCGTGCCGCGCGGCGGGCATGCCCGAGGCCACGGCCGCATTCATCAGCCGCGCCCCGTCCATATGGGTGGCAAGCCCGGCCGCATGGGCGGTTTGCGCGGCGGCATCGAGCGCGGCGACCGGCCAGACCGCGCCGCCTTCCAGATTGACCGTCTGCTCGACACAAAGCAGGCGGCTGCGCGGCGCATATCGGCCCGGGCGACGGATCGCGGCGGCAATGCTGTCGGCGGCCAGAATGCCGCGCGCATCGTCGAGCGGGTGCATCATCGCGCCCCAGATCGCGGCCGGCGCGCCGCCCTCGGCCTCGATCACATGCGCCTGGCGCGCACAGATGATCTCATCGCCCGGGCGGCAATGGACCCCGATCGCAATCTCGTTGCACAGGCTGCCTGAGGGCAGATAGACCGCCGCCGCCTTGCCCAGAAGATCGGCCACCCGCGCCTCCAGCGCCAGGGTCGTCGGATCCTCGCCGCGCTGCTCATCGCCCACCGGGGCATCGAGCGCTGCTGCGCGCATCGCGCGGGTCGGCCGGGTCGAGGTGTCGGAGACGAAATCATGGCGCAGGTCGGTCATTCCGATTGTCTCCTTTCAGCCGCCCGCCGC
>JBCBKN010000088.1:0-13226 GCA_038521775.1 Pseudomonadota bacterium
CAGATCGCGCCCATAACAGGCCGCGCAGACGCCATCCTCGGCCTCGCAGGTCAGCGGCGAGCGGATCTTCACCGTCTGGACCTTGGCCTCCTCGATGCGCTCGCTGTCGCGCTCGTCCAGAAGATGGCCGCGCGGGAAGATCACCTCCTGCGTCACCGGGTCGAGCACATCCTCATGCAGGGTCCGGCCCAGGATGCGGTCGGCCAGCGAGGCGACCACCTCGCCGCCATCGACCACGGCCGAGGCGGTGATGCCGACCTCGGTGCCGCAATCGTCGATGGTCACGATGCAATCCTGCGCGACATCGACCAGACGGCGGGTCAGATAGCCCGAATTCGCCGTCTTCAGCGCGGTGTCCGAGAGGCCCTTGCGCGCGCCATGGGTGGAGTTGAAATACTCCAGCACCGTCAGGCCTTCCTTGAAGTTCGAGATGATCGGCGTCTCGATGATCTCGCCCGAGGGCTTGGCCATCAGCCCGCGCATCCCGCCCAGCTGCTTCATCTGGGTGACCGAGCCGCGCGCCCCGGAATGGGCCATCATGTAGATCGAGTTGGGCTCCAGATCGCGCCCGCCCTCATCCTTGCGCGTGGCCGAGATGGTCGACATCATCGCGTCGGTCACCCGGTCGTTGCACTTGGTCCAGGCATCGACGACCTTGTTGTACTTCTCGCCCATGGTGATGAGCCCGTCGAGATACTGACGCTCGAACTCCTTGGCCGCGTCGCGGGTCTCGTTCACGATGTCCCACTTGTCGTCTGGGATCACCATGTCGTCCTTGCCAAACGAGATGCCGGCCTTGCAGGCCTCCTGAAAGCCCAGCGTCATGATCTGATCGCAGAAGATGACCGAGTCCTTCTGGCCGCAGAAACGGTAGACGGTGTCGATGACCTCGCCGACCTCCTTCTTGCGCAGCAGCCGGTTGACCAGGCTGAACGGGGTCTTGAAGTTGAGCGGCAAAAGCCGGCCCAGCTTCATGCGGCCCGGCGTGGTCTCAAACCGCACGAATTGCGACTGGCCATGCTCATCGACCTGTTCGATCCGCGCGGTGATCTTGGAATGCAGATGCACAAGCCCCGCATCGAGCGCGTGGTCGACCTCCTCAAGATCGCGAAACACCATGCCCTCGCCCGGCATGCCGTCGCGCTGCACCGAAAGATAGTAAAGCCCCAGGATCATGTCCTGGCTGGGCACGATGATGGGCTTGCCGTTCGCAGGGCTCAGCACGTTGTTGGTGCTCATCATCAGCACCCGCGCCTCCAGCTGCGCCTCCAGGCTCAGCGGCACGTGAACGGCCATCTGGTCGCCGTCGAAATCGGCGTTGAAGGCCGAGCAGACCAGCGGGTGAAGCTGGATCGCCTTGCCCTCGATCAGCACCGGCTCAAAGGCCTGAATGCCCAGCCGGTGCAGCGTCGGCGCGCGGTTCAAGAGAACGGGGTGCTCGCGGATCACCTCATCGAGGATGTCCCACACCTCGGGCCGTTCCTTCTCCACCAGCTTTTTGGCCTGCTTGACCGTGGCCGAAAGCCCCTTTGCGTCAAGCCGGCTGTAGATGAAGGGTTTGAAGAGCTCGAGCGCCATTTTCTTGGGCAGCCCGCATTGATGCAGCTTCAGCTCGGGCCCGGTCACGATGACCGAGCGGCCCGAAAAGTCGACCCGCTTGCCCAGCAGGTTCTGGCGGAAGCGGCCCTGCTTGCCCTTGAGCATATCCGAAAGCGATTTCAAGGGCCGCTTGTTGGCGCCCGTGATCACCCGGCCGCGGCGGCCATTGTCAAACAGCGCATCGACCGATTCCTGCAGCATGCGCTTTTCATTGCGCACGATGATGTCGGGCGCGCGCAGCTCGATCAGCCGCTTGAGGCGGTTGTTGCGGTTGATCACCCGGCGGTAGAGATCGTTGAGATCCGAGGTCGCAAACCGCCCGCCATCCAGCGGCACCAGCGGGCGCAGCTCGGGCGGGATCACCGGCACGACGGTCAGCACCATCCATTCCGGACGGTTGTTGCTCTCCAAAAAGCTCTCAACCAGCTTCAGCCGCTTGATGATCTTCTTGGGCTTGAGCTCGCCCGTGGCCACGGCGAGCTCCTCACGCAGGATCTCGGCCTCTGACTTAAGGTCGATCGCGGCCAGCATCTCGCGGATTGCCTCAGCACCGATCCCGGCGGTGAAGGCATCCTCGCCATACTGGTCCTGCGCGTCGAGATACTCTTCCTCGGTCAGCATCTGCTTGTGCTTGAGATCGGTGAGGCCGGGCTCGATCACCACATACTGCTCGAAATAGAGCACCCGCTCCAGATCGCGCAGGGTCATGTCCAGCATCAGACCGATGCGGGAGGGCAGCGATTTGAGAAACCAGATATGCGCAACCGGGGCGGCGAGCTCGATATGGCCCATCCGCTCGCGCCGCACCTTTTGCAGCGTGACCTCCACGCCGCATTTCTCGCAGGTGATCCCGCGATACTTCATGCGCTTGTACTTGCCGCACAGGCATTCGTAATCCTTGATCGGCCCGAAGATCCGCGCGCAGAAAAGCCCGTCCCGCTCCGGCTTGAAGGTGCGGTAGTTGATCGTCTCGGGCTTTTTGATCTCGCCATAGGACCAGCTCAAAATCCGCTCGGGCGAGGCCAGCGAGATGCGGATTTCGTCAAAGGTCTTGGGCGGCGTCAGCGGGTTGAACGGATTGGTGAGTTCCTGGTTCATCTTGCAACCTTTCTCGCGGTGTCAATCAGCCGGGGCGACCCCGGCCTCGCCGGGCGGAGAAGACCCCCGCCCGCCGCGTCATCCTTCAGCCCTGGGCTATTCGACATCCCGGTCGAGCAGCTCGACATTGAGGCCCAGTGAGCGCATCTCCTTGACAAGCACGTTGAAGCTTTCGGGCACGCCGGCCTCGAAATTCTCCTCGCCCTTCACGATCGCCTCATAGACCTTGGTCCGCCCGGCCACATCGTCGGACTTCACCGTCAGCATCTCCTGCAGCGTGTAGGCAGCGCCGTACGCCTCCAGCGCCCAGACCTCCATCTCGCCGAAGCGCTGGCCGCCGAACTGCGCCTTCCCGCCCAGCGGCTGCTGGGTGACCAGGCTGTAGGGCCCGGTGGAGCGCGCATGGATCTTGTCATCGACCAGATGGTGCAGCTTGAGCAGGTATTTCATGCCCACCGTGACCTTGCGCGAGAAACCCTCGCCCGTGCGGCCGTCAAAAAGCATGACCTGGCCCGAGGTGTCAAAGCCCGCTTTGGCCAGCGCCTCGTTCACATCCGCCTCCTTGGCGCCGTCGAAAACCGGCGTTGCGATGGGCACGCCCATGGTCACATTGCCGGCCGCCTCGACCAGCTCCTCGGTCGACATGTCGCCCGAGGCTGCATCATAGACCTCGTCGCCATAGACGAATTTCAGCGCATCCTGCACCGGGGCAAGATCGCCCGAATGCCGGTAATCTTCCAGCGCCAGCCGGACGGTCTGGCCCAGACCGCGCGCGGCCCAGCCCATATGCGTCTCCAGGATCTGGCCGACATTCATCCGGCTGGGCACGCCAAGCGGGTTGAGCACCAGGTCGACCGGGGTGCCGTCCTCGAGGAAGGGCATGTCCTCCTCGGGCACAACCCGCGAGATGACCCCTTTGTTGCCATGCCGCCCGGCCATCTTGTCGCCCGGCTGCAGCTTGCGCTTCACCGCCACGAAGACCTTGACCATCTTCATGACGCCCGGCGGCAGATCATCGCCGCGCCGCACCTTCTCGACCTTGTCGTCGAACCGCCGGTCGAGCGCTTTTTTCTGCGCGTCGAACTGCTTTTGCAGCGCTTCCAGCGTGGTCTGCTCGGACTCGTCGCTGAGCACAAGCTGCCACCACTGACCGCGGCTGAGCATGCCCAACAGCTCATCATCGATGGTGCTGCCGCCCTTCACGCCCTTGGGCCCCTTCACGGCGGTCCGGCCGAAAATGAGGTCCTTGAGGCGGGCATAGATATTGCGCTCCAGGATCGCGAGCTCGTCGGCCCGGTCGCGGCTCAGCCGCTCGATCTCCTCACGCTCGATCTGCAGCGCGCGCTCATCCTTGTCGACCCCGTGGCGGTTGAAGACCCGCACCTCGACCACGGTTCCGTAATCGCCGGGCGGCAGGCGCAGCGAGGTGTCGCGCACATCCGCGGCCTTCTCGCCAAAGATTGCGCGCAGCAGCTTTTCCTCCGGCGTCATCGGGCTTTCGCCCTTGGGGGTGATCTTGCCCACCAGAATGTCGCCCGGCCCGACCTCGGCGCCGATATAGATGATGCCCGCCTCGTCGAGATTGCGCAGCGCTTCCTCGCCGACATTGGGAATGTCGCGGGTGATCTCCTCGGGCCCCAGCTTGGTGTCGCGGGCCATCACCTCGTATTCCTCGATATGGATCGAGGTGAAGACGTCATCCTTCACGATCCGCTGCGAGATCAGGATGCTGTCCTCAAAATTATACCCGTTCCAGGGCATGAAGGCGACGAGCACGTTCTTGCCCAAGGCAAGCTCGCCCAGATCGGTCGACGGCCCATCGGCCACCACATCGCCGGCCTTGACCAGATCGCCCACCTTCACCAGCGGGCGCTGGTTGATGCAGGTGTTCTGGTTGGAGCGCTGGAACTTGCGCAGCCGGTAGATGTCGACGCCCGGATCGCCCGGCTCCATCGGGTCGGTCACCCGGATGACGATGCGCATGGCATCGACCTGGTCGATCACCCCGCCGCGCCGCGCGGTGATCGCCGCGCCGGAATCGCGCGCCACGACCTCTTCCATGCCGGTGCCCACAAACGGCGCCTCGGCGCGCAGCAGGGGCACCGCCTGACGCTGCATGTTCGAGCCCATCAGCGCCCGGTTGGCATCGTCATTTTCCAGAAACGGGATCAGCGCCGCGGCCACCGAGACCAGCTGTTTGGGGCTCACATCGATATAGTCGATGTTCTCGGTCGGGCTCATCATGAACTCGCCGCCCTTGCGGGTCGAGGCCATCTCGTTGCGGAACTTGCCCTCAACGTCGAGCTGCGCATTCGCCTGGGCGATGGTGTGCTTCATCTCCTCGGTCGCCGACATATAGATCACCTCATCGGTGACCGTCGCGTCATTGACCTTGCGATAGGGCGTTTCGATAAAGCCGTATTTGTTGACCCGCGCAAAGGTCGCCAGGCTGTTGATCAGGCCGATATTCGGGCCTTCCGGCGTCTCGATCGGGCACATGCGGCCGTAATGCGTGGGGTGCACGTCGCGCACCTCAAAACCCGCCCGCTCACGCGTCAGGCCACCCGGGCCCAGCGCCGAGAGCCGCCGCTTATGGGTGACCTCCGACAGCGGGTTGGTCTGGTCCATGAATTGCGAAAGCTGCGAGGAGCCGAAGAACTCGCGCACCGCCGCGGCGGCAGGCTTGGAGTTGATCAGATCCTGCGGCATCACCGTGTCGATATCGACCGCCGACATCCGCTCCTTGATCGCGCGTTCCATGCGCAAAAGGCCCACGCGGTACTGGTTTTCCATCAGCTCGCCCACCGAGCGCACGCGCCGGTTGCCCAGATGGTCGATATCGTCGATCTCGCCGCGCCCGTCGCGCAGCTCGACCAGCGCCTTGATCACCGCGATGATGTCTTCGTTGCGCAAGACCCGCTTGGTGTCGGGCGCATCGAGATCGAGCCGCATGTTCATCTTCACCCGGCCGACAGCCGACAGGTCATAGCGCTCGGCGTCGAAAAAGAGCGAGGCAAAGAGCGTGTCGGCGGCCTCGACCGTCGGCGGCTCACCCGGGCGCATCACGCGATAGATGTCCAGAAGCGCGGTTTCGCGGTTCCAGTTCTTGTCGACCGCCATGGTGTTGCGGATGTAGGGGCCGACGCTGACGCTGTCGATGTCCAGAACCGGGATCTCCTCATACCCCGCCTCGATCAGCGTATCGAGCAGCTTGTCGGTGATCTCCTCGCCCGCTTCGGCATAGATCAGACCCGATGAGGCATTGACCAGATCGCGCGCGATATAGCGGCCCACGATCTCCTCGAACGGCACCAGGATCTCGGTGACCTTGCCCTCATCCATCAGCTTTTTGACCGTGCGCGGCGTGACCTTCTTGCCCGCCTCCGCGATCACCTCGCCGCTTGCCGCATCGACAATGTCATGCACGGGCTTGGAGCCGCGGATCCGGTCGGCAAAGAACGGCACCGCCCAGCCCGAGCCGGCCCGGCGATAGACATGGGTGTCGTAATAGGCGTTGCAGATGCCGTCCTGGTCCAGCCCCAGCGCGTAAAGCAGCGTGGTCACCGGCAATTTGCGGCGCCGGTCGATGCGGGCAAAGACGATGTCCTTGGCGTCGAACTCAAAATCGAGCCAGGAGCCGCGATAGGGGATGATCCGCGAGGCAAAGAGCAGCTTGCCCGAGGAATGCGTCTTGCCCCGGTCATGGTCGAAGAACACGCCCGGCGAGCGGTGCATCTGGCTCACGATCACCCGCTCGGTCCCGTTCACGATGAAGGTCCCGTTGGGGGTCATGAGCGGCATGTCGCCCATATAGACGTCCTGCTCCTTGATGTCCTTGACCGAGCGCGCGCCGGTGTCGGGATCGACCTCAAAGACGATCAGCCGCAGGGTGACCTTCAGCGGCGCGGAATAGGTCATGTCGCGCTGCTGGCATTCCTCGACATCGTATTTCGGGGGCTCGAGCTCATAGCTCACAAATTCCAGCACCGCCGTCTCGTTGAAATCCTTGATCGGGAACACCGACTGAAACACCCCCTGCAGGCCCAGCCCGTCTTCGGGTGTGCCGGTGTCGCCGGATTCCAGGAACAGATCATATGAGCTTTTCTGCACTGCAATAAGATTGGGCATCTGGGCCACTTCGGCGATCTTGCCGAAGAACTTGCGAATACGCTTGCGACCGGAATGCGTGTGCGCCATGCTTGATCAACCTTTAGCTTTCGCTGCAGCAGCTGGGGAGGCTGCCGCGATGCGGTTCGCTGTTGGATGGGGTTCCAATACGACAGCGGGTCCCACCCCGCCGCTTCCCGAAACCGTCATATCCGCCGCGCGAACCCCGATGGGGTCCGCGGGGGAGATATGCCGTCGCTGTCCGATTACCTGCTCAATTGCCAACGAGGTCGTCTACCCTGCCAAAACAGTCAAGGCTGGGGCCGCGTCGCGCGCAGCCCCAGCCGTATTCTCATGCCGCCGGCCGGGTGCACCGGCCCGCAATGTCACTTCAGTTCAACCTTTGCGCCGGCATCTTCCAGCTTCTTCTTGATCTCCTCGGCCTCGTCCTTCGGCGCGGCTTCCTTGACCGCCTTGCCGCCGGCCTCGACCAGATCCTTTGCCTCTTTCAGGCCCAGACCGGTGATGGCGCGGACCTCTTTGATGACATTGATCTTCTTTTCGCCTGCGGCAAGCAGGATCACGTCGAACTCGGTCTTTTCTTCGACCGGCTCGGCCTCGGCCGCGGCCCCCGGAGCACCCGGCATGGCCATCGGCATCATCATGCCGCCGCCCGACGCAGCCTCAACGCCCCAATGATCTTCGAGCATCTTGGCAAGTTCCGACACTTCCAGAACCGTCAGGTTCGAAAGCTCTTCCTTGATTTTTTCCAGATCAGCCATTGCTGTATTCCCTTGACTGGTTGTCGCGTGTCAGCGGATCGCCCCGATCCCCCGACGGCAAGTTCAGGCCGCCTCGTTCTGCTTGGCCTCATAGGCCTTGAGCACACCGAGAAGCTTCTGCGGCGGGGCTTTCAGCACCCCGGCCATCTTGGTCGGCGGCGCCTCCAGCACCCCGGCCATCTTGGCCAGCGGCGCCTTGAACACCCCAAGAAGCTTGGCGCGCATTTCCTCGATCGAGGGCATGTCGGCCAGAGCCTCCACCCCTTTTGCATCGAGCACCTGCCCGCCCAGGATGCCGCCAAGGATCTCAAACTTCTGATTTCCCTTGGCATAGGCCTTAGCCGCCTTCGCGACCGCGACCGGATCATCGCTGAACGCGATCCCGGTCTGGCCTTTGAAGAGGTCAGCACCCACAGCCTGCGGCTTGCCGTCAAGCGCGATCTTGGCGAGCCGGTTCTTGGCCACTTTGAAGCTGGCACCAGCATCTTTCATCTTCAGCCGAAGATCCGACATCTCGGCAACCTGCATGGTGGCATAATTGGCCACCACGACGGCACCGGAGGTCTCAAAGATGTCCGACAGCTCCTTAACGGCGTCGACCTTCTGAGCTCTGTCCACGGTCACACTCCGATTTTGGCAGCCTGCGAATGCCACCACGGCATCCGCCCACCACCGGTTCAAACCGACCGGCCCCAACCCGGGATGGGCCGCGACCGATCCTCGCGTTCTGCCCCGGGGTGAGAGACAACCAGCGCGACCCGCCGCGGCGGGCCTTGCCAATTCCGTTCACGCCCCGTCTATGGCCGGCTTTACGAGGTCTTCCCTCCACCGACCGTCTCGGACAGGTCTTGCGGGTTGCCCCGCGATCCCCCCTCAGCGGGGGAACTCCTCACTCGGCAACCGCGTCCGCGACCGCCACGCTCACACCCGGCCCCATGGTGGAGCTGAGCGAGATTTTCTTCAGATAGACGCCCTTGGCGCCCGAGGGCTTGGCCCGGTTGACCGCCCCCACAAAGGCCTTGGCATTCTCGACCAGCTTGCCGGCATCGAAGCTGGCCTTGCCGATGCCGCCATGAATGACGCCGGCCTTTTCGACCTTGAACTGCACCTCGCCGCCCTTGGCGTTCTTGATCGCCGTGGTCACGTCGGGCGTCACCGTGCCAACCTTGGGGTTGGGCATCAGGTTGCGCGGGCCCAGGATCTTGCCCAGCCGGCCGACGATCGGCATCATGTCGGGCGTCGCGATGCAGCGGTCGAACTCGATCTTGCCGCCCTGGATCGTTTCCATCAGATCCTCGGCGCCCACGATGTCGGCCCCCGCCTCGCGGGCCTCGTCGGCCTTGGGGCCGCGGGCAAACACCGCCACGCGCACCGTCTTGCCGGTGCCGTTGGGCAGGCTGACCACGCCGCGCACCATCTGGTCGGCATGGCGCGGATCGACGCCGAGATTCATCGCAATCTCGATTGTCTCGTCAAACTTGGCGGTGGCATTCTGCTTGATCAGCGCGACGGCCTCGTCCAGCTGCAGCTCGTCCTTGCCAGCCACCCCATCGCGTGCCGCGCGAATGCGTTTTCCCTGCTTTGCCATGGCGCTTACCCCTTCACCTCGATGCCCATCGAGCGGGCCGACCCCAGAATGATCTGCATCGCCGCCTCGACGGAATTGGCGTTGAGATCCTGCATCTTGGCCTCGGCAATCTCGCGCACCTGTTTGGAGGTGACTGTGCCGGCCGTGCTGCGCCCGGGCTCCTTGGAGCCGGATTTCAGCTTGGCGGCCTTCTTGAGATAAAAGCTCGCCGGGGCGGTCTTGATCTCAAAGCTGAAGGATTTGTCGGCATAATAGGTTATGATCGTGGGCAGCGGCATACCCACCTCCATCTCCTGGGTCTTGGCATTGAATTCCTTGCAGAACCCCATGATGTTGATGCCCCTCTGGCCCAGCGCGGGGCCGATCGGGGGCGAGGGGTTCGCCTTGCCTGCAGGCACCTGAAGCTTCAGCGTGCCAACCACTTTCTTGGCCATTCGGCCCTCCTGTCACAACCGGCCCGGGGACGCGTCCCAAGACCTTGCGGTTCCGTGGTCCGGCAAGAGCGGCGCGCCGCCCCGGCCTCCCACGCATCTCCATCAGGTCGCCTTCTGCACCTGACCGAATTCCAGCTCGACCGGGGTGGCCCGGCCGAAAATCGACACCGTCACCTTCACGCGGCCGGTGACATCGTCGACCTCTTCAACCATTCCGGCAAAGCCCTCGAACGGACCGTCATTGACCGTCACCTTCTCACCAACCTGGAAGATGATCGCCGGGCGCGGCCGCTCCAGCCCTTCCTCAACCTGGTTGAGCAGGCGGTTGACCTCGGTGTCGCGCAGAGGTGTCGGTTTGCCCTGCGGGCCCAGAAACCCGGTCACCCGATTGGTGTTGGTGATCAGGTGATAGGCATCGTCGGTCATGTCCATCTTGACCAGCACATAGCCCGGCATGAAGCGCCGCTCGGTCTGCACCTTCTTGCCGCGGCGCACCTCGACAACCTCTTCGGTGGGCACCAGCACATCTTCAATCACATCGTCCAGGCCCGCCTTCTCGGCACCCTCGCGGATCGCTTCGGCGACCTTCTTCTCGAAATTCGAGAGAACATGCACCGAATACCAGCGCTTGGTCATCTGATCCAAATCCTCAAACCTGCCCCGGTTATGACGTCGCTGCTGAACGCCGCTGTTACGTCCTGATGCCTCAGACACCCCTAAAACGGCCAAGGGCGCGCGACGCGAATCGCCACGCACCTCCCCATGCCGCGAGCGGCTGTGACTAAAGATCTCTTTGACGAAGATCAAGAGGCGATCGCCAGAATCCCCTCAAGGCTCAGCGCGATCACCTGATCGACCAGAAAGAAGAAGATCGCGAACAAAACCGCCATGATGAAGACGATGATGGTGGTCGTCACGGTCTCGCGCCGCGTGGGCCATGTGACCTTTGCAGCCTCGATGCGCACCTGCTGAACGAAGCGAAACGGATTGGCGCGCGCCATCTTGGCCCCTTGTCTGTCAGTGTCTCTGTCTGTGTCTCTGTCTGTGTCTCGGCAGGGCTGTCGCCAACCCCGCAACCCGCCTTGGCAGGGGCGATAGGACTCGAACCTACGACCCTCGGTTTTGGAGACCGATGCTCTACCAGCTGAGCTACACCCCTCCGCCGCGGCGCCCGCGCGATGTATGCCGAAACGCGGGCCGATGCAAGCCCGGCGCGATGCCGGGCCCGCCGCTGTCAGGACGCACTGCGCGCGCGCAGGATCTCCACAATCCGCTCGGCCGTCAGGATCGGCGGCAGCACCGACAGCACGGTCCCATCGGCGGCAAGCAGATAGATAAACGAGCCATGCGCATAGATCGGGCCGAGCACCGGATCGGTAAAGACCACCGAGCTTTCCACGCCGAAAAGGTCATAGGCGTGCTGCAACGCCTCCGGCGTCCCGGTCAGACCCACAAAGCGGGCGTGATGGCGGCCAAGCGCATCGGCCATGGCATCGGGCGTGTCGCGGTCGGGATCGACGGTGATCATGACCGGGGTCAGCGCCAGACCCTCGGCCTCGGCCAGCGCCGCGGCTTCGGCCATGACCGGCAGGGCCACGGAACAGATCTGCTCGCAGGTTGCATAGCCAAAGAAGACCAGCTGCGCATGCCCCTGCGGATCACGCTCGGTGCGCGGCGCGCCGGTGTGGTCGGTCAGCGTGAACGCCCCGCCGATCTGGGCGGGAAAGGGCTGCGCCGCCATGGCAGGGGCCGCCATCACACTGGCGGCGAGCAGCAGGGCCGAGGCGAGGCCAGCGCGCCCCATTGCGCCCCTCATTCGGCGAACCAGTCTTCGATAAAGGCCTCATCGACCTCCAGCCCCAGACCGAGATAGCCCCGCTCGCCGATCAGCGCCGAGACGCGCGGATCCTTGCGGAACCACGGGCCCTTTTCGGCCGCGGCATCGGGAAACTCCTCGGCCCAGGCCCGGGTGAAGAGATTGGCCTTTGCCCATTCCTCGGCCCCGGTCTCGCGGATGAGCTGAACCTGGTAGAACTTGACCGGCGTGTCGTCGGGATCGCCGACCAGCAGTCCGTCAACCTCCACGGCCTTGTTGCAATAGGGCAAAAGGTCGGCCGCAGCGCCCGAGAACACCGGCTGGCCGTTCTTGAGCGGGAGCACCAGCGCCTGGTCGGCATCGCGCAGCAGGGCCAGCTGGCGGTCGCCGCCACCGCAATCCGCCGGGCAATCGCCGCTCAGCTCGCAGATCACATCGACCACCTGGGCGGTGAAGCGGGCCTTCTCCTCGCCAAACAGGCCCCAGGAATTGGCGTTCGAGCCTTCGGCAAAATCCTGCGCCAGGCCGGGCGTGGCCAGAACCGCCGCAAAAAGCGCAGCATAGGCAAAGCGGGTCATGGTCACTCCTCCTTCGGTTCGGGGATGGCAAAGCCCGGGATCACGCCATACTCCTCATGGGTGAGGTTGGTGATCCCGTCATCGACCAGCACCTCGGAGACGATGATGTAATTGATGCCGTCGCGCTCATAGAGCGTGCCCTGGGCGGTCAGCTCATGGCTTGCGACCAGCAGGAACCCGTCGCCGCCCGCCGCATCGCTCTCCTCGCCAAGCTTGAGGACCATATACATCGTCCCGTCATCGGCCAGCAGCCCGACGGGAATGCCGCCCGCCGCGCACCAGAGCGCGCAGGTGTGATGGGCCGAGCCCGTGACCACGTCCGGCCCGCCCATGACGCCCGAAAAATAGCACCATGTGTCGACGGTCTCACCGGTCACGGTGACCGTGCGGCCCTCGGCTGCCGCGCCCGGCAGGGCAAGCCCGGCCGACAGCATGCCCGCCGCAGCCGTCGCGATTAGAATCCTGCGCATATGTCTCCTCCCCTGTTCGGGAAGAGACTAGCCAACTCATCGCTCGCGCAGAATTCACAATTGAGCGCACGCGCCGTGTTGAGCAGGATTTGGGCATCGCCCCGGGAACGATCTAGACCCGAAGGCGGACCAAACCCGAAGGCGGTTTAAAACAGCACGAGGGCGGCACCCAGGGCAAACCGTCCCACCCGCGGCGCCGGTTCCAGACGCCGCACCTCGTCATTCATTTGACGAACCGGTTCGCTGCGCGAGGATTGCACCCCGGGCACGCAGGCAGTGACCGACCCGGTCGTGCAGATGGCCTGCGCCTCGGCGCGCGACGGCGCGGGCGGCTGGGTCGATTGCGGCGCGGCACACCCGGCGACAGCCGCCACAAGCAGGAGGGCAACGACAGCACGGGCGGGTCTGGGGATGGCAGGGCGGTTCATCTGAACACCTCTCACAACACTCGAACAAGCGCCGCAGGCCCCACGTCACCCCCCTTTGGCATGACTGTAATAGCCTAAGAAAGATGGTCAGAGTGTGGCTGTAATGTCTTGGATTTGGCCGAAATCGTCGCGGTCGGTGGATGCGGCTGAAAGGCTATCCGCACGGCAACCCGACTGCGACATGCATGGTTCGGGGCCGTCGTTTGTTTTGGAACAGAAACGGCCGGGGCGGTGTATCCCCGGCCGTATTGCGCGCCTGTTTGGGTTATTCGATGATTTTGGAGACGACGCCTGCGCCGACGGTTCGGCCGCCTTCACGGATGGCA
>JBCBKN010000089.1:0-13192 GCA_038521775.1 Pseudomonadota bacterium
GAGAACGGGTTCAGCCGCGTGCCCAGCGCCAGGATGACATCGGCCTTCGCGATCATCTCCATGCCCGCCTTCGAGCCGTTATAGCCCAAGGGTCCGCAATAGAGCGGATGGGTGCCGGGGAAGGCATCATTATGCTGGTAGTTGCAGCAGACCGGGGCGGACAACCGTTCGGCCAGCTCGGCCGATGCGTCGATCGCGCCTGACAGGATCACGCCGGCGCCGTTGAGCAGCACGGGAAACGCCGCGCCCGACAAGAGGGCGGCCGCCTCGTCAATGGCATCCGCAGCACCCGGCGGATGACCGATCTTGACCATCTGCGGCAGGTCGATATCGATCACCTGGGTCCACATATCGCGCGGCACATTGATCTGGGCCGGGGCCGAGCCGCGATGCGCCTTCAGGATCACCCGGTTCAGCACCTCGGCAATGCGGCTGGGGTCGCGCACCTCCTCCTGATAGCACACGCAATCCTCAAACATCGCCATCTGCTGCACTTCCTGAAACCCGCCCTGGCCGATGGTCTTGTTGGCCGCCTGGGGCGTGACCAGCAGCAGGGGCGTGTGGTTCCAATAGGCGGTGATGATCGGCGTGACGATATTGGTGATGCCCGGCCCGTTCTGGGCGATGGCCATCGACATCTTGCCGGTCGCCCGCGTGTAGCCATCGGCCGACATGCCGGCATTCACCTCATGCGCACAATCCCAGAAGGTGATGCCCGCCTTCGGGAACAGATCGGAGATCGGCATCATCGCAGAGCCGATAATGCCGAACGCATGCTCGATGCCATGCATCTGCAGGGTTTTGACGAAGGCCTCTTCGGTGGTCATTCTCATGGCATTTCCCTTTGCGTCGAACTCGTTTTGCGCCAGCCGTCACCGGGCGCGGCGGTCCTTCAGGATCAGGTCGCTGGCTTTCTCGCCGATCATGATCGTCGGCGCATTTGTATTGCCGCTGACAATCGAGGGCATCACCGACGCATCGGCAATGCGCAAGGCGTCGACACCGCGCACCCGCAAGCAATCGTCGACCACAGCGTCGGGATCCTGGCCCATCCGGCAGGTGCTTGTGGGATGATAGATCGTCTGGCTGATCCGGCGCGCCACATCAAGGATCTCCTCATCGGTTTGCGGATCGTCGCGCGGCACATGCTCGCGCAGGATAAAGGGTGCCAGCGCCCTGGTCTTGGTCATCGCGCGGGCAAACTTCACCGCCCGCACGGCGCAAAGCTGATCGGCCGTTGCCGACAGATAGTTCGGCGTGATCTTGGGGTGATCATCGGCGCGCGGCGTTCGGATGTGAATATGCCCGCGGCTTTCCGGGCGGAGCTGGCAGACCGAGGAGGTGATGCCCGAAAAGGGGTGCATGACGATGCCCGGCTTCTCGGCGCTCAGCGGTTGGAAGTGAAACTGGATGTCCGGGGTCTCAAGCCCCTGCATCGATTTTGCAAAAACCGCGACCTGGCTGGCGCCAAGGCTCATCGGCCCGGTGCGAAACAGCGCATATTCAAGGCCGATGCCCATGCGCCGGGCAAAGCCATTGATCGCGTCGTTCAGGGTGGGCACGTTGACCTCGTAGACAAGGCGGATCTGCAGGTGATCCTGCAGGCTTTCGCCCACGCCGGATGCCGCGTGGCGCACCGGCACGCCGGCCGCATTCAGGATATCTGGGCGACCGATCCCGGACAGCTCCAGAATCTGCGGCGAGCCGATCGCGCCGGCGGAAAGCACCACCTCGCCGCCCGGGCGCAGGCGAACCTCGCGCTCGACCCCTTTTTGGCGAAACACCACGCCGGTGACGCGGGTCGGGTCGACTTCGTCGAAGGCAAGGCGCTGGACATGCGCCTGCGTGGCGATCTCAAGGTTGGGCCGTCGCTTTGCGGGGTTGAGAAAGGCCCGTGCGCTTGAGCAGCGCAGGCCGCCCTTCGCCGTTTGCTGAAAATAGCCCGCCCCCTCCTGATCGACCCCGTTGTAATCGTCGGTTTTGGGCACGCCCATCTCCACGGCCGCGTCGATAAAGGCCTCGGCAACCTTGCTTTTGAACCGAGTGCGCGACACCGCCAACCCGCCATCGCCGCCATGATAGGCGCTTTCGCCATCCTCATGGCTTTCGGAGCGCTTGAAATAGGGCAGCACATCCTCATAGGACCAGCCACGATTGCCAAGCTGGGCCCAATGGTCGAAATCCTGGCGCTGGCCGCGGACATAGAGCAACCCGTTGATCGAGCTTGATCCGCCCAGGGTCTTGCCCCTTGGCCAGTTGATCGAGCGGCCGCTCAGGCCCGGATCCGGCTCGGTCTTGTAGCACCAATCGGTCTTGGGATTGTGGAGGGTCTTGAAGTACCCTACCGGCACATGAATCCACGGATTGCTGTCACGGCCGCCGGCTTCAAGCAGGACCACGCGGATGTTCGGATCGACGCTCAACCGGTTTGCCAGGACGCAGCCCGCAGAGCCCGCGCCGACGACCACATAATCCGCTGTGAGCTGATCCATGTCGTCCTCCCAGGCGTTTTTGTATCTTGCCCAAATTCATGGCATATGCATTATCGGGACTGCAAGTCTCAAAAATTAAAAACCCTGGGAGGTCACCATGAAAGTCTCAGACAAGCTGAGCGGCATTTCCCGTCGCGATATGCTCAAGCTCTCCGGCCAGTACGGGATCAGCTCGACCTTGCTGGCGGCCGGCGCGGCCACCGGCGTGATCAGCGCCGGCTCGCTCGCCAAGGCGGCGGAATCGACCTACGACAAGCGCTTTGGCAAGGAGGCGCGGCACACCTTCAAATTCGGCGCCGCCGGCTTCAACCAGCGCAACCTTCTGATCGAACGGGCCGGTGCGCTGGAATTCGCGCGCGATCTAGAAGAGCGCACCGATGGCGAGATCCGCATCGAATTCATCGGCGACAATCAGATCTGCGGCCAGCTCTCCTGCGTGGAAAAAACCCAAAACGACATCGTGCAGATCTACTCGGCCTCGACCCAGAACTCGGCCGGTGGCGCGCCCTATCTGAACGTGCTCGACTATGCCTACATGTTCCCCAGCCGGGCGGCGCAGTATTACTTCCTCTACCATCCCGACAGCCAGAAGGTGCTGCGCGATCCGTTGGAAAAGCGGCACGGGCTGAAATTCCTCTTCTCGCATTGCGAGCTGCGCGGCATTCAGCTGGGCCTTTCCTGGCAGGACAAGCCCACGGTGACCAAGATCGAGGAGCTTTTCGGCACCAAGAACCGCGTGACCGGAACCCAGCTTGGCCGCATTGCGATGCAGCTTTTGAACCTCAACCCGGTCCCCGTGGCCTGGGAAGAAACGCTTGACGGGCTGAAGCAGGGTCTGATCGACGGGGCTGAGACCTGGGCCTCGGCGGTGGCCTATGCGAACATGTCGCCGGTGGTCTCGCAATCGGTCGATCTGAAGTTCTTCTGCGGCACCGAGCACACCTCGATGTCGACCTCGGCCTTCGATTCGCTCAGCGGCGAGCTGCAGGATGCGGTGATGGAATCGGCCTATTGGGCGCAGGTGCATGTCCAGGCGGCCAATGAGGCCGCCCTGGTCAAGACGGTGGGCTTTTCCGAGCCGCAGCTTCCCAACACGATCTTTGTTGAGAACGATGTGCGCTGTGCGTTCCTGGCCGACGATCAGATCAAGATGGCCGAGGAAATGTGCTCGCCCGAGTTCAACCCCGAGCCCTGGGCAAAATGGCGCGAGCGGCTCAACAATTGGGCCGGCGGCCTCGACACCTATGACATGATCCACAAGATCGCCCGCGAGATCCCCGCCGATATGCTGCCGGAGAATGTCGAGCCCCGCCGGTGGTGGCGCGGCTGAGGCAGGCCTGCGCGCCGCAACATTTGCGCGCTGAAACACTGTCCGGTGCGGCCCGCGCCGGACAGACAACGCCGCAGCGGTGAACCGTTGCGACCCAAAATCGGCCGCCAGATGCCGGGAACGGGGAGGATCCGATGCTGTCTTTACTCGCCGAGGCGGGAGACGTCTTTACGTCATTCCTGTCGGACGATGCCTGGACCATGCGCGAGGCGATGCGCACGCAAGGCGCCTGGATTGCCGGTTTGATCATCACGATCGGCGGCGCGCTGGCCCTTTTGGGCGTCTACCGGCTGCTCCCCGTGCTCGACCGCAATCTCGATCGCACGATCATGGTGGTCAGCTATCTGGCCATTGCCGGCATCATTTCGGTCGAAGTCTTCCGGCGTTTCGTTCTGAACGAGCAGGCGCCCTGGTCGACGACGCTGCCGCCATTCCTGTTCCTGATCATGACCTGGTTCGGCTGTGCCTATAATGTGCGGCTGCGGACCCATCTGGCCTTCTCGGAGTTTCGAACCAACATGCCGCGCAAGGGGCAGATCGCATGCCTCTGTCTCGATGCGGTGCTGTGGCTGGGGTTTTGCTGGATCGTCATCGTCACGAGCGCGCGGCTGACCGCAAACTCCGCTGCCAATTTCCAGATCCTGCTGGGAACCGACGATGTGCTGCAATGGTGGTTTCTGGTCTCGGTCCCGATTGCCTTCATCCTGATGGCCGCACGGGTCATCGAGAACCTTTTTGAGGATATCGGCAACTACCGCTCGGGCAAGACGCTGATCAAACAAGCCGTCATCGGCGGGGAATGAGGGGCGGGAATGTCGGACTCTGAATGGATCACCCTCATCTCCATCGCCGTCACGGTCCTGTTCATGATGGGCGTGCCGGTGCTGCTCGTCATCGCCTATTGGGTGATCGGCTGCAGCTTTGTCATCGGGCTGACGCTCGACAATATGGGCGCGGCCCTGTCGGATGTGTTCACCGACGGCTTTGCGCTGCTGGCCATGCCGCTCTTCATCCTGACCGGCGATCTGATCAACAAGTCGGGCATTGCGCGACGATTGTCGGATTTTGCCTATTCCTGTCTGGGCTGGGTGCGCGGCGGGCTGGCAATGGCCAGCCTGGGGGCCTGCGGTCTTTTCGCCGCGATCTCGGGCTCAAACTCCGCCACCACGGCGACCATCGGCTCCATGCTGCATCCCGAGATGGTCAAGGGCGGCTATGACGAGCGCTTTTCGGCGGCCACCGCCGCGGCGGGCGGCACGGTCGGCATCATCATCCCGCCCTCGATCATCTTCATCGTATACGGGTTTCTGATGAACCTGCCGATTTCGGATCTGTTCGTGGCCGGCATTCTGCCCGGCGCGATGATGGTCGTGGCCATGCAGATCGCCTGCTGGATCATCTGCCGAGCCAATGGCTGGGGCTATCTGATCGCGCTGCGCCTGGCGCGCGTGCTGAAAACCGGGATCGGCGCCTGGCTGGGGTTTTTCGCCATCGGGCTGGTGCTGTGGGGGATCTATACGGGCAAGTTCTCGCCCACCGAAGCGGCCGGGGTCACGGTGGCGTTTTGCTTGATCGTCGGTCTACTGTCGCTGCCCTTGTACCGGCTGATGGGTGCGCCCGATCCGATGCGGCCAACCGATGAAAAGACCTTTCAGGAGATGCTGGTCGTCGAGGGGTTTCGGCTGATCGACATCCCCTCGGTCACCATGCGCTCGGCCCAGATCACCGGCATTCTGGCGCCGCTGATCGCGATCTCGGTCGTCATGCAGCAGATCCTGTCGCTGCTTGGGGCGCAGGAGGTGATCGGCGGCTTTGTGATCAGCATGGGCAGCTACACCGCGGTGCTGCTGACCGCCATGGCGATCGTCTTTGTCTTTGGGATGGTTCTGGAAAGCCTGCCCGTGACGATCATCCTGGCGCCCATCCTGGCCCCGATCGCGCATTCGGTCGGTGTCGATCCGGTGCATTTCGCGGTGATCTTCCTGGTCGGCGCGTCCATCGGCTTTATCACCCCGCCCTATGGTCTGAACCTCTATGTGGCCAGCGGCGTCACTGGCGTGCCCTATTTCCGGTTGCTGAAATTCTCAACGGCCTATCTTGCGGCGCTGCTTGCAGTTTGGTTCATCGTGGCCTTTACACCGGAGCTCGCGACGATGCTGCTGCCGGAGCGTTGATGAAGGACGGGCCGATTGATCGAGGCGAGCGAAGCGAAGACCACTGACACCGTCCCAACGACGCTGCGCCTGCTCACGATCCTCGAAGAGATAGCGAAGGTCGGCGTGCCCGTGACACCGACCGACATGATGACGGTCATCGATCTGCCGAAATCGACCATGCATCGGCTGTTTGCCACGCTGGAGGCCGAGGGGTTCCTGATCCGCGAGATCGACGGCCGTTCCTACACGCCCGGGCGCCGGTTGCGGACCCTCTCGATCAATGTGCTGTCCTCGCTGCGGGTGCGCACGGCCCGCCTGGCGGTTTTGCGCGCGCTTGCCGATGATATCGGCGAGACCTGCAACATCGCGCTGCCCGATCGCGATGCGATGATCTATCTCGACCGCGTCGAAACCGAATGGCCGCTGCGCATTCAGCTGCCCATCGGAACGCATGTGCCGTTCTACTGCACGGCCAGCGGCAAGATGTATCTCTCCACGCTGCATGAGGCGCATCTCGACCGCTATCTGGGGGCCGCACCCCTGGTGCCCCGCACGCGCAAGACGATTGTGGATCGGGCCACGTTGCGCGATGAGATCGAGGCGACGCGCGAACGCGGCTATGCCGAGGATGCCGAAGAGTTCATGGACGGCATGGTCGCGATTGCGATGCCCATTTTCGACGATTGCGGCCGCCTGGTCTCGACCGTCTCGTTCCATGCCCCGACGATCCGAATGACGCTTGCGAGGGCGCGCTCCTTTATCCCCCGGCTGCGCGATGCGGCCCATGAGCTGACCAAGCTCGTCAATTCCTAAGCGCGCTCGTTGCACGTGCGCCGCTGGCGCATTGGCGGGGGCGCATTGGCGTTTGGCGGGGGACCTCAGAGCATCAGAGCCACCGCGCGACCCGCATCGGCACTGCCCCCAGGGTCAGCGCTGCGCGCACAGCGTCTGCATGTGCCAGGCCAGGGCCGCGTTCGAGCTCAGGACCGGCAGGCCCAATTCATCTGCCAGCGGGCTGAGAATGCTGAGCGTGTTGAGATTGGTGCAGGAGAGGAACACCCCATCCACCGCACCCCTTTGGACCAGCCTGCGCGCCGCATCGGCGGTGACCTCGGGGTCGATCCGCGCAACCGCCGCTTCATTGCTTTCCTCCAGCGACCAGCGGGCCGTGATGCGCACGCCCAGCGCCTCGAAGGCCGCGCACAGACCGTCGGCCACCGGCGCCATATAGGGCGAGACCAGGCCGACCCGGTTCAGCCCGAGCGACCGGATCTGCGCGGCGGCGGCACTCAGCGGGTTGGTCACCGCGCGGGTCGGCACGCCATCGGCCACCAGGCGCGCAACGGTTGCTGCGCCCAAAAGCGCGGTGCCCGAGGTGCAGGCATAGCCGACGACGTCAAGATCGGCCGCCCGCGGCAACAAGGATGCGGCCTGTTTCAATGTGCTGCCCATCTGGGCGATGCTGTCGGGCGTCAGGTCGTCGCCCGACTGCACCCGGGTGACATAAAGCCGGGCGCGCTCGGCCGGGATCAGGCTGCGGAACTCATGCTCGATGGTCTCGTCGACCCGCAGCACGATCAGCCCCATGGCCGGTACGGCCCGTGGCTCGCGCGGATGGGGGCCGCGCGGATGGGGCTCGCGCGGATGGGGGTCGCGCGGATCGGGATCGTGCGGATGGGGGTCAGGCACCTGCGCCGTCATGCGCCCATCTCAAACCCGTGCCGTGGCGCACGTGGCGACAAAAGCTCCGGACCGTTGGCGCGCAGCACAATGTTCTCCTCATGCACAAGGAAGCTCTCATCGCCCGTATGGGCCGAAGGCTCCAGCGTCAGCACCATATTCTCGCGCAGCTCGGTTCTGTCGAGCGGGGTGAAGGAGGGCCATTCCGTGAGCGTGACGCCAAGCCCGTGGCCGAGGCGCCCTGTGCAGGGCCGCACCCCATGGCGGCGCAGGCCATCCGCCAAAATCCGATGCGCATCGCAGGCCCGCATGCCCGGACGGAGCGCGCCCAGCGCCTCCTCGGTGGCCTGCCACAGCGCCTCCTGAACGCGCCGCACCTCTTCCTTTGGCGGACCAAGAAAGAAGTTGCGGTCGAAATCGCTGAAATAGCCGTCCTTCACCGCGCCTGCATCCAGCATCAGAACATCGCCGCGGGCCAGAGGCGTGGCGGTCGCCGGGGCGATCACGTCGGCATAGCCATCGGGGCCGGCCGCCCCCGCCACATAGCTCACCCAATCGGCGCCCTGGTGCAAAAGCAGGGCCTGAAACTCGGCAAACACCGCATTCAGCGGCCGGCCCTGCAACGATTGCCCGGCGAGACGGGCAAAGGCAGCGCCGGTGATGGTGCAGATGGCGCGGAGCTTTTCGATCTCGGCGTCGGATTTGATCTCACGGGTGCGCTGAACGACTTCGGTGCCATCGACCAGGCGGCGCGGTGCGAGCCGCTCGATCAGCCGCTGCAGGTCGCGAAACGGCATGCGGATATGGGTCTCCAATCCCATCGGCGCGGCAAGGGTTCCGCGCGCCGGCACGGTTTCGCCGATCGCCTCGGCCAGGAGGCTGACGCCATCATCCGACGGGTCGGGCGCCTGCCAGGTGCGGATATCGGCGATCCAGCTTTGCCCCATCAGCGCAGCGCCGATGGCGGGGATCACCGCTTTCGGGGGGCCGGATGCCGGAACCACGACAAACCAGGGGCGCGCCGGGCTCTCCCAGAACCGGGTCAGAAAGCCGCTCACATAGAAAATGTCGGCCGGCATTGTGAGCAGCAGCGCGTCGATCTCCTGTGCCGCCATGGCGTGCTGCAGCCGGGCCGTGCGGGTGCGAAACTCCGCCTCGGGAAAGACCGGCGCGTCACTCGGCATCCTGGGGCCCTTCGCTGAGAATGGTGAGCACCTGCGCCTCCGGCCCAAGATCGAGGCCGGCGAGCAGGGCGGCAATCCCCGCCCCGCCCGAGGGGGTGGTGGCAAAGCCGAGCCGGGCCAGCACCGATACGCCAGCCTCGGCCTCGGCCTCGGTGATGGTGGCGAACTGATCGGCATCGCGCGACAGCCCCGCCAGCGCCACCAGCGAGGGCGTCTTGCAATCAAGCCGCCCCATGCCCGAAACCGGGCCCGATGCGGTGACCAGCGCGCCTGCGCGGATGCTCTCGACCAGCGCCGGGGCGAAGGCGGGTTCCACTACGATGACCCTCGGCGCGTCGCCCCAGGTTTTGCGGGCATGGGCGGCCACCGCCGCGGCCATCCCCCCGACGCCCGCCTGCAACAGGATATGGCTCGGCGGTGCTGCGATTTGGCCGGCCACCTCCTGCGCAAGCTGCAGATAGCCCTCCATGACCCGCAGGGCGGGCGCGGTGTAGCCCTCCCACGAGCTGTCGGACAAAAGCGACCAGCCCCGGGCCGATGCGGCGCGCGCGGCCGCCTCCATGCTCGCCTCGTAATCGCGGCCCTGGCGGACCACCGTGGCACCCAGCGCCGCAAGTCGATCCGCGAATGCCTGGGCGACCGTATCGGCGATGTAGACGACCGCCCTGGCGCCGAAAACCCGCGCGCCTGCAGCGACCGAAAGACCATGATTGCCCGCGCTCGCGGTCACATAGGTGCGGCCCGCCAGAGCGGTCGCACAGCCCTCCCCCGGGGCATTTTCAGCGTCGCACGCAATGGCAAAGGCAGCACCCAGCGCCTTGAAGCTGCCCAATGCCATGCGCTGTCGTTCATCCTTGATCCAGACGGTCCGAACCCTGGACAGTTCGGCGAGCTCGGCAGAGCGATGCAGCGGCGTTTGACCGTGACGGGGACAGATCTGCAGCAGCCGAGAGACGGTGCTCGGGTCGGCACCGGGCAGCGGCGCGTCGGGCAGCAGACCAACCCCGCGCCAGGTGTTTTGCTCAACGACCGGCATGGCTTCTCCCTCACTGCCGCTTTCAACCACACTGCCGGGGATTTGCAACCGCGCAAATCCGGCCGGCTTGCGCCTGCACCGGGCCAGGCGCCGGCAGCCCGACGCACCAACGCGCGGATTGGGCGGTTGGCTTTGGCGCCCGTCCGGCTTAGAGCAGCAAAGAGGGCATCAGTGATCACCGACACCACCCCCGCGCCGCCGCGCCGTCTGTCGACGCGGGCGCCGGGGACAACAGCAGGATTGACCATGCAGACGCGCAAATTGGGGGCGAGCGGGCCGGAGATCGGGGCAATCGGCTATGGCGCGATGTCCTTTTCGGACATGTACGGGCCGACGAATGAGGCCGAAAGCCACGCGATCCTGGATGCCTGCCGCGAGCTTGGGGTCACGCATCTCGACACCGCCAATGTCTATGGCATGGGCAAGTCGGAAAGCGCGATCGGTTCTTACCTTGCCGCAAACTCGGGCGCCCGCGACGCCTTTGTGATCGCGACCAAGGCCACCATCACCCGCGATGCCGATGGCAACCGGTGTTTCGACAATTCCGCCGAGCATCTTGAGGCCGAGCTCGACAAATCCCTCCAGCGGCTGGGCGTCGAGACGGTCGACCTCTTTTATGCCCATCGCCGCGATCCGCGCCTGACCGCCGAGGAGACGGCCGCCAATCTCGGCCGGCTGGTCGAAAAGGGCAAGACGCGTGCGATCGGGCTGTCAGAGGTTGCCCCCGCGACCCTGCGGCGGGCGATGGCGGCCTTTCCTGTCGCGGCGGTGCAGTCGGAATACTCGCTGTCGACCCGTTTTCCCGATCTTGGGCTGGTGCAGACCTGCGCGGAGCTTGGCGTTGCGATGGTGGCGTTCTCGCCGGTCGGCCGGTCCTTGCTGACCGACGCGCCGATCCCGCGCGAGCGGCTCGCCGAGCTGCCATTTCTTGCCGGGAACCCGCGCTTCATGGAGCCGAACCTGACCGAGAACCTCAGGCTCACCGATGCGTTCCGGCGCCTGGCGGCCGAGATGGGAACCAGCGCGGCGGCACTTGCCAATGCCTGGCTGCTGACCCGGGGGCCGCATGTCATCCCCATTCCCGGCACCCGGTCGGTGCAGCATTTCCGCGAATGCGTCGCGGGGGCGGACCTTGCGCTCTCGCAAGACGATCTCGACCGGATCGAGGCGGTGCTGCCGGTGGGATGGGCGAATGGCGACCGGTATTCCGAAGCGCAATGGACCGGACCCGAGCGCTATTGCTGACCCGGCCCGCGCCTGGCCCCGAACCGTTGCCCGAACCGTTGCGCGCCCCGTTGCAACATTACGAAATTGGGGCGCCGCGAGCTCAGACCGCGACGCCCTCGGCAGCACCATTGAGAAAGACCCGCGTCGTTGTCGGCACCGCCGTTGCAACGGTCGCGATGGCCATGCAGGCATCCCGGCACACGCCGATCAATTTGTGCAACTCGGCCTCCGGCGCCGGGCTGTCGATCAGCACATGGCAGGTATAGGCATCGCACATCCCCTGGCCTTGCTGGCCCTGGGCGGGTTCGGCCGGAAGCGTGGCGTATTCAGCCCGGATCTCGACCTTGATCGCGTCGATCGGCATCGGGGCCTTGTGGAGATAGCCCTGAATATGGGTGAGCAGGCAGAACGCCACACCGATGATCAGATAGCCCAAGGGCGAGGGCGCATCGTCATCGCCGCCCATGCCCGTGCCCTCATCGCAGCGGATCTCCCACGAGCTGTAATCGGCGCGCGGGCTGATGATCACCCCGCGTTTTGACTGGCCCGGCCCGGGCGCTGCGATCACCTCATAGGCAAAGCGTATCGGCTCGCCCGGTTTTATCACCGGGCGGGGAAAGGCCGTCATGCTGGTCAGCTCGGGCTTTTGGCCGGCGCGGGTGACGATGGCGGTCATAGCGTGCCTCCGATATTGGTGCGGTCCGCGCCCTTAAGGCCCAGGATCTGGCGCGCTTCGTCGGGGCTTGCGACCTCATTGCCCTGCAGGGCCAGGATCTCGCGGATCTTCTCGACCTGTTCTGCATTGGATTTGGCAAGCTTGCCGCGGGCGATGTAGAGCGAATCCTCCAGCCCCACCCGGACATTGCCGCCAAGCTGGGCCGCGACCGCGGCAAGCTTCATCTGCTGCTGCCCCGCGGCCACAACCGACCAGTGATAGGCATCGATGCCAAGCAGCTTGTCGGCGGTCTTCTTGAGGAACAGCAGGTTTTCAAGATCGGCACCGATGCCGCCCAGAATGCCCATGACGAACTGTACAAAGACCGGGCCCTGAAAGAACCCATTGTCGAGGCAGAACTTGAGGTTGTAGAGATGCCCGACATCGTAGCATTCATGCTCGAACCGGATGCGATGGGTCTCGCCGCCCAACAACGCCGAGATCTCGCGGATATCGGTGAAGGTGTTGCGGAAGATATTGGCCTCGGTGCCGCGCAGGAACGGCTCCTCCCAATCCTCTTTCCACTCCGAATAGCGGCCGGCGAGCTTGTGCAGCGCGAAATTGATCGAGCCCATATTGAGCGAGCACATCTCGGGCGAGAATTGCGTGGCCGCCGCGATCCGCTCCTCGACCGTCATCGAGGGCGAGCCGCCGGTGGTGATGTTGAGCACCGCATCGGTCGCCTGTTTGAGCCGGGGCAGATAGGCGGCGTAATGCTCGGGCTTGCCCGAGGGCGCGCCATTGTCGGGGTGCCGGGCATGCAGGTGCAGGATCGCCGCCCCCGCCTCGGCCGCACCAAGCGCCTGTTCGGCGATCGCATCGGCGGTCACCGGCAGCGCGCTCGACATGGTGGGCGTGTGAATGCCCCCGGTGATCGCACAGGTGA
Organism: Pseudomonadota bacterium; assembly: GCA_038521775.1. GTDB lineage: Bacteria > Pseudomonadota > Alphaproteobacteria > Rhodobacterales > Rhodobacteraceae > J013. Next base: position 12,707 of record JBCBKN010000089.1, read on the forward strand.
TGATGGTTTTGGTCATGCTCACTCCTTGAGGACAGCCACAGGGCGACACCAGCCTGCGCTGGCGGCTTTGATCTTGACGGGAAAGCAGATGACCTCAAAGCCGGTGGCAGGCAGCAGATCGAGATTGGCAAGCTTCTCGATATGCAGATAGCCGCGCACCATCCCGGCCCGATGGCCTTCCCAGATCAGCGCGGCATCGCCGGTTTCGGCCACCTTTCTGGCGGTGTGCACGAAGGGCGCGTCCCAGCTCCAGGCATCGGTGCCGGTCACGCGCACGCCGCGTTCGGTGAGATAAAGCGTGGCCTCGCGCCCCATCCCGCAACCCGTCGCAACATAGGCCGGCGTGCCATAGGCCCCCGCCGCGGCGGTGTTGACCAGCACGATGTCGCCGGCGGAAAGCTCATGCCCGATGCGGGCCAGCTCGGCCTTCACATCGGCCGCCGTTGCCACATAGCCATCCGCAAAGGCCCGAAAATCCAGCTTGAC